>NZ_CALJ01000310.1 GCF_000308315.1 Legionella tunisiensis
TGCCCGTGAGCGCGGCCGGTGCCCGACTTTTAATTGGTATTGCGTACTATTTTTATCAGCATCGAAACAATTCGAATAAAAGCTCTCTTTTTCTTTGAGGCCGTGTATACCCATGAGATTGAGAGTCTAAGCTTGTCATTTAGCTGGCAAGATTTTCCAATAGCAAAATACAAAGGAATCCGACAAAAAAGCAGGCTGTAATGTCGGGTGTTTCAGTAAACGCTTGTTCATGGGCTTCGGTTAACAATTCTTCGGTTACCAGATAAAGCAAGGCTGCTACACCAAAAGCCAGGAAACCATCGGTAATAGCCATTGGTAATTGTGATAATAATGCTGCACCAACGATACTGCCAAGGGGAATCAACAAGGCAAGGCATATGCTTAATAGTAAACGAGCGTTGACTCCTACCGAACGGCTGCCTAAGGTTGCTGTGGTCGATAAGCCTAAAAATAGAATTTCCATTGCCAAGGCAATGGCAATCAGAATACCCCCTTTAGCACCTGCCAAAAAAGAAACGCCAATTAAGATACCGTCAATGAATAAATCAACACCGACAGCACTGACTAAACCCAGTGAGATTCCTTTTTTTGCTCTTCATGCTCCATGAGCCTATTTGAAAGTTTTTTAAGCAACAGCATGGAGATGACACCCAAAGAAAAGCCGATAATAAGCGTTATGGGTTCATTCTCAGCACCAAGTTTGGGTAATAATTCTTTTGCAACAGCGGCAAATACGACGCCCGCTGCAAAATGTTGTGTGGCGGAAGTTAATTTATCACTGGGTTGATAGATACTGGCAATTGCACCACCCAGGATCATGCCAAACGCTGGTGCCAAGGAATATAATGCAATGGTAGAGAGTGATGTAGCTATCATGAAAATCCTTTTATTCCAGTAATTCAGTTACTTTAGCAGAAAGTTAATGACCATTATTTAAATAAGGATAAAAAATCTTTGCTAAAAATCAATAAAAGCTGGTTTCTCGGTATATCATAGGGCACGCCTTAGAAATTAATTTGAACTATGTCTGCGATTGAAACCATGGTCCCAAAACGACAAAGCTTGCTGCGTTCTACCTCTCTCGTCTCAATAATGACGTTAATATCACGGCTCGTTGGTTTTGCACGTGATATGTTACTTGCGCAACTGTTTGGTGCGCAAGCAGGGATGGATGCCTTCTATGTTGCTTTTAGAATCCCTAATTTTATGCGTCGTTTATTTGCAGAGGGTGCGTTTTCACAGGCTTTTGTGCCCGTACTCGCGGAATATCAGCAAACACGGACGGTTGATGAAGTACGTACTTTTATTGCTCGTATTGCGGGTCAGTTAGGAGTGATTCTTTCAATCGTCACCGTGATTGGGGTTTTGGCCGCACCAGTGATTATTTTTATTTTTGCGCCGGGTTTTGGTGAGGGCAGTGTGCGTTCATTACTTGCCACGGAAATGCTGCGGTTAACCTTTCCGTTTCTGATGTTGGTTTCTCTAACCGCTATGGCTGGTGCCATCTTAAATACCTATGGCTATTTTGGCGTTCCAGCGTTTACGCCAGTGTTACTCAATATCTGCATGATTCTAGCTGCGCTTTATTTATGCCCACTACTTAACCAACCCGTAGTTGGTTTGGCTTGGGGGGTCTTGATTGCCGGAATTGCTCAATTATTGTTTCAACTCCCTTTCCTTTACCAACGCAACTTGTTGGTGAAACCCAAATTGGTGTGGAATGACCCAGGCGTGAAGCGTGTTTTGAAATTGATGATCCCTGCTTTGTTTGGTGTGTCGATCGCGCAGATTAATTTGATGGTTGATTCTATTTTTGCATCCTTTTTGAAAGTGGGTAGTGTGACCTGGTTGTACTACACTGATCGGCTGACCGATTTTCCTTTAGGCGTATTTGGAGTAGCGATTGCTACGGTTATTCTACCTCATTTATCCAGACGCCATGCTGAACAAAGTAACGAGAAGTTTTCTCGCGCGCTGGATTGGGGCTTGCGCTTATTACTGCTGATAGGGATTCCCTCCGCGTTAGGGTTGTCTTTATTTGCTATGCCGTTAATTGCGGGTTGTTTTGCCTATGGTAAATTCTCAGCCTATGATTTAATTCAAACCCAAAAAGTCTTATTACCCTGGGCTCTGGTGTACCAGCTTTCATGATGGTTAAGGTACTTGCTTCAGGTTTTTATGCTCGCCAGGACATCAAAACACCGGTCAAGGTAGGTGCTTTAGTCATGGTAATAAATAGTTTACTGTGTCTGCTGTTCATTTGGCCTCTTGCTCACGCAGGCCTTACTTTGGCTTCGGCTTTGGCAGGTTATATTAATTGTGCGATCTTGTTGTTCCTATTAAAGCGACGAGGTATTTATCAACCAATGACAGGTTGGTTTAAGTATATTCTGCAGTTAGGTGTTGCCAATACAGCAGTGGCAGTCTATTTGCTGTTAATGACTGGTAACGTTAGTTTCTGGTTAGCCCAATCACCTGTATTAAGATTGACCTGGTTACTTGCCCATGTGGCGGTTGCGGTGATGATTTATTTTATAAGTTTATACATGACTGGTATTCGTCCAGCACAATTCCGTGGTCATATGAAGGAGTAATGATGCGTGCAGATCTGTTTTATGATACTCACTCTGAAAAGGCCGTGCCTTTGTTTTTGGTGACTAAAACTGAATGGGAAAAGGGTTTAGAAACTTTAACTGCAGCAGAGCGTAATGCTTTTGTTGGACAGCAATTCAAAGGTAAATTGGGTGATCTTTGCCTGCTCAATACGCAGGATGGTCTTCTTCACAAGGCCTATCTTGGTACAGGTGATGACGATAATCAAAGTCAAGCGCTTGCCCAGGCTGCTAAATCGTTGCCGCCTGGTCATTATATCCCACAACAAGACTTAAAACAGGACGCTTGTATCGCGTGGGCACTGGCACAATATCGTTTTGCCGATTATAAGAAACAAGACAGTTTTCCTACTGTACTCGTTGTCAATAAAGCGCAATTGACGGCAATCTTGGCAGACTGTAATGCCATCTTTCTGGTGCGTGATTTAATCAACAAGCCGAGCAATGATATGGGCCCAGAGGAGTTAGCCAAGGTATTGGCTGATTTAGCAAAGGAACATCATGCTCATTGTGAGCAATGGGTGGGCGATGAATTGCTAAGCGCTAACTTTCCTGCAATTCATACCGTTGGCCGGGCATCGGCGAAAGCACCCCGTTTATTATCTCTAACTTGGGGGGATGAAAAGCACCCACGCGTAACCTTGGTAGGAAAGGGGGTTTGCTTTGATAGCGGCGGCTTGGATATCAAACCATCAAGCGGTATGCGTTTGATGAAAAAAGACATGGGCGGTGCTGCGCATGTGATTGGCCTGGCGCAGTGGATAATGACCCAGCGATTGGCTATCCGTTTACAAGTTCTTATTCCGGCTGTTGAAAATTCAGTAGGTCCTGATGCTTTCCGCCCAGGCGATGTATTAACCATGCGCAATGGTTTAACCGTGGAAATTGATAATACTGATGCAGAAGGGCGATTGGTATTAGCGGATGCCATCGCGAAGGCTTGTGAAGAAAAGCCGGAGATACTTTTTGATTTCGCTACCTTAACAGGAGCTGCCCGTGTTGCAGTGGGTACCGAGATCGCCGCCATGTTTTGCAATAAGGATGACGTGGCACAGTCATTGATTGAATCATCAAAGGCTGTTGATGATCCGATGTGGCGTTTACCACTCTTTGCCGGTTATGACTCGATGCTTGATTCATCGATTGCCGATTTAGTGAATTCAAGTTCTTCCGGTTACGCAGGTGCTATTACTGCAGCGTTATTCATACAACGTTTTGTTACTCCCTCTCTACCCTGGATCCATTTTGATATCATGGCCTGGAATGTCAGCAGCAAGCCTGGAAAACCAGAAGGTGGGGAAGCGATGGCATTGCGTGCGGTGGCGCATTATTTGTTAAAAACTTATGGGAAACAGTAAAAGGATTCATTAAAGTTAAGAGGCTTTGAATCCAGGGTACAGCCTTAGGTTTTCACCCGGCGTGTTGGGCAAAATTTAGCGAAGATTTGATTAAGATATGGGGGAGTGAACCTAGGAATTTTACTGAGTTACAATTCAATTTCATGAGTATGCAGTTCACATTGTTTTGCACGGTATTCGCGGTAATGAGCACGGCTTAATTCTTTGGCTGTTTCATCATTGACAACGATTTCCATAACACGGCGAAACCGTGCATAAAAACTGGGAATCGGAGTAGCCAAATTCAGCAAAATATCATTGAACCCTCGCGGTTCTCCCTGATAGCCAAGCTGTATGGCGGGAGGGGGTTCTGGACCTTCTCCTTGTAAATTATGAGGGATGAAACTGTTGTCTTTGAACGTCCACAGTAACTCATCGATTTGTTCCGCATCGTGTTTCGTATCGCAGTAGACAAAAACCTGATGTCCACGTAGATAGGCTTTTTCCAGCAAACGACAAGCCAGTAGCCAACGAGCAGAGGCTTCATGGCTATTTAATAAGTAGAAATCAACGCGAACTTGTGACATGGCGTATTAACTCAATTAATAAAGGAACAGGGCGACCAGTCGCATTGCGTTTTTTACCCGAAATCCAGGCAGTGCCTGCTATATCCATATGAGCCCAGCGATATTTTTTGGTAAAGCGCGAGAGAAAACAGGCAGCAGTAATTGCACCGGCACCGCGATCAAAAGACGCATTAATCATATCAGCCAAGGGACTATCAAGCACGTCCTGATAAGCATCATCCAGAGGCATGCGCCAGGCTTTATCGTCACTTTCGTTGGCGGCGGCAAGAATCATGTTTGCCAACTCATCGTCTTCTGTCATAAAACCTGTGGTGACATGACCAAGCGCTATAATCATTGCTCCAGTCAGTGTTGCAAGATCGATAACCCAATCTGGGTTGAAGCGTTCTGCATAAGTTAATGCATCGGCTAACACTAACCGGCCTTCGGCATCCGTATTTAATATTTCAATCGTTTGACCGGACATGCTGGTGACAATATCACCGGGTTTTACGGCAGCACCACTGGGCATATTTTCTGCGCTGGGGATGAGACCAATCAGGTTAATTGGTAATTTTAATGTTGCACAGGCTTTGATGGTTCCAAAGACGGCTGCAGCACCAGACATATCATATTTCATTTCATCCATGGCATTGCCTGGTTTTAGCGTTAAGCCGCCAGAATCAAAGGTGATTCCTTTGCCAACCAAGACAACAGGCTGGGTATCGCCGCCGCCACTGTATTGCATTTCAATTAAACGAGGTGGTTCCACGCTGCCTTTAGCAACAGCAAGCAATGCGCCCATATTCATAGCTTGCATATCTTCAGGGCACATTATTTTTGCTGTTAGATTTTCGTGTTGCTGTACCAGTTCCATGGCTTGTTCTCCCAGGTATGTGGGAGTGCAGTGATTGGCTGGTAAATCGGCTAGTGTGCGAGTGAGCTGTACGCCGGCAGCAATTGCTTGGCCAGTTTCGATAGCAGTGTTGGATGCTCCTGGCAGATAAAAGTCAATTGCTTCAAGTCGATTAGGCTTATTACTTTTAGTTTTAAAATCGGAAAGTTGGTATAGTTGTGCATCGAGTTGCAACAGCATTTGCTGAACCTGCCAATCAGCATTATGTTCATTGACTTGCGGCAAACAGAGAGTGGCTGTAACAATGCGTTGTTTAATCAGCGCTGCGCCGATGTCACCAAGGCGTTTGCGCAAATTTCTGGCAGAAAATTTTGCTTTTTTGCCGCAATGAAGAAGCACTAAACTGTGGCCATCTATATCAGCTTGCCATATGGAGTCGCCTTCTTCGTTCAATTTTTTGAATAAACGAGAAATAAGATGATTGTATTGCTTATCCAGTGTTTTGCCAAAATCGCGCAGACCGCAGTCATCAAAGAGGCCAAGCACAAGGCACTCATTGGCTTTAAGTGATGGTGTTGCAATTAACCCATACTTCATTTCTACTTCCTATCCTGCGTAAAAACTGTTAGTTTACCTAGGGTCGGTTCGTAATTCTACTGTCAGAAGTTAATCAATCCCTCGTAGTTATGGTATGCTGTGCTGTTAGAGAATCTACGTATAAGTATTGTGAGCGATTCAGGAGAAAATAATTTTGTCCAAAATCCATCTAATACGTCCTAATCGATAGAGACAGGCCGTGCTGATTTTTCGTTATTTAGCCAAAGAAGTTTTTGTTACTTTAGCGTCGTTAACGACTATTTTGTTGTTAATTTTCATGTCTAATCAATTCGTACGCTATCTTAATCGTGCTGCCAGTGGACAAATTCCTGGCATGATCATTATGAAATTAATGATGCTGGAATTACCGAATCTTATGGGGTTATTGCTTCCGCTTGGATTTTATGTGGCTTTGTTGATTGCTTATGGCCGTCTCTATGCTGAAAGTGAAATGACCGTGTTGCAAGCCTGTGGTTATGGACCCTCTCAATTGCTGCGCCATAGTTTTATCATGGCGGCAGTAGTTAGTGTATTAGTAGGGATTATTATGATATGGGCAAGTCCGGTGATTGCTACTGAGCGAGCAAAATTATTACGTACAACAGGTATTCAAACCGCCATTCAAATGATTGTACCAGGCCGATTTAGGGCTCTATCAGAAGGTAAACAAATCTTTTATGTGGAGTCAATGAATCGTGAGCATTCAAAAGCACAGCACGTATTTCTTGCACGCCAGGTTGTTAAAAATAATCAGTTGCAATGGGATATCCTATTGGCAGAGCGGGCTTTTGCTGAAACTGATCCGAAGACGCTGGAAAATTATATTGTTTTGCAACGGGGTAGTGAATATGAAGGGATGCCTGGAAAGGCCGATTTTCAGGTTGCAGAATTTGACCAATATAAAGCACGGTTGCCCCATCCGGTGATTGAAATAGAAAAAGATATTCGTACTACGGATACCGCCAGCTTATTGCCCTTCAATAATCCTGACAGGCGGAAAGCAGCAGAATTACAATGGCGGTTATCGGTACCGATTATGGTGTTGACTTTAACGTTAGTTGCCGTTCCCTTAAGTCGGGTTAATCCGCGTGCAGGTAAATATGCAAAATTGTTACCTGCGATTGTTCTTTATATTGTGTATGCCAATTTTATGTTTGTTTCTCGTGATTGGCTGATAGCTGGCAAAGTACCGTTGTGGGTTGGCGTGTGGTGGTTACACCTTACAGTTGTGGGAATAGGTTTACTGTTAATTTGGCGTAATCAGGTGAAATTATCATGAAATTGCTCGACCGTTACATCGCAAAAACGGTTTTGGCAGCTATTGCTTTGGTGACCTTGATGCTTGCAGGGTTACAAGTGTTTATTCTCTTTGTTAACCAGTTAGATGATTTGGGTAAGGGGGATTATGGTATTGTGCAAACAGCCTTCTATGTCTTTTTGCAGATGCCTTACCAGGTTTATTTGTTTTTTCCGATGGCTAGTTTGTTGGGTTGTTTGATTGGTTTGGGAATTATGGCTAATCACCGTGAATTAGTCGTTATGCGTGCAGCCGGGATGTCTATTGGCCAGGTAACGCTGGCTGTACTCAAAGCTGCTTTATTACTCATTCTTTTTGTCACTTTGGTAGGAGAAACCATCGTGCCCAAGCTGGCCTCCTATGCCAATGATCAAAAAATACAGGCCATGAGTGGTGGCCAGACTTTACGTACAGCACATGGTGTTTGGCTACGTCATCTAGATGATTTTATTTCTATCGGAACGATATTACCTAACAATACCTTGGAATTAGTCTTTCAATATCATTTCGATGCGTCTCATAAAATGCGTTTTGCTCGCCACATTGACAGAATTAACTATGTTAATGGCCAATGGGAAGCCCATGATATAGCAGAAACCCTCATTAATAATGAGGGTACGCAGATTCGCAAAATTAAAAAATGCCTTGGGATGTGACAGTAAAACCAGATATTTTAAGTGTCAGCAGTCGTGAACCGGATGAGATGACCTTACATGAGTTACGTCAATATTTGCATGCTCAGAAACATAGCCATCAAAATGCAGCTAATTATCAATTGGCTTATTGGCAGCGTTTGATACAGCCATTGACAACGGTGGTGATGATGATTCTGGCTATCCCGTTTATTTTTGGCCCTTTGCGCTCGTCAACCATGGGATCAAAACTATTGGCTGGGGCTACTGTTGGGTTTGGATTTCATATTATCAATCGTTTCTTCGGGCCGGTAAGTCAGGTGTTTCAATGGCCGCCAGAAATAGCTGCCATAGGGCCGACTTGTTTATTCGCTTTGTTAGGACTTTATCTGATGAGTAGGGTGAGATAGTGGCTATTATTCGCCATGTACTTGAAGGGGTGTTAAATCCTTTCTTTCTGTGTTGGTTATTATTGTGCGTTTTTTGATTCTGCTATGGCTGTACGGAGACGGTTTATTGGTGCGCTGCGGTTTTTTGTTAGTCGTGCTGTTACTTTTATTATGTAGTACAGGTTGGCTACCACAAGTGATTACTCGTCACCTGGAAGATCAGTATCCTGTTATCACTCAGGTTGATCCTGCGATTCATTGGGTAGTGGTATTCAGCGGCGGTCAGTCAGAAATACCAGGGCAAACAATAAACAGCTTATTATATTCAGCCAGTATCAAGCGATTGTTAGAAGGAATAAGGCTCTATAAACAATTACCGGAAGCAAAATTATTACTATCTGGTGGCGGCTATGGGTTTGAGTTGCCCGAAGCGATGCGCATGGCAGAGTTGGCTTCTTGGTGCACAATTCCGACTAGTAATATTGTCTTGGAAAAAGCCTCCATAAATACTGCTGATCAGGTCAAGGCAATTAAAGAAATCGTGCATGAAGAACCGTTTTATTTAGTGACTTCTGCTATTCATATGCCGCGTGCAATGGCGCTTTGTCAAGCAAGAGGTATGCATCCTATCGCGGCGCCGACTGATTTTACTTTTTATTGGAATGATGAGCGTTGGGGGAAAACTTATTTGCCTAATCCGCATAATCTTTTTTATTTAAGTATTGCCATGCATGAACTTTTAGGACGCCTATGGGCAAAACTGCATAGTGATTATAAAAACTAGGGCAGATAAATCTGAACTGTCCTGCCTTACTTTGAGAAAGACACATTGTCCAAGCTACTTCAACTCGTGAGGTTTTATGTGGTTTTGAGGAAAAATCACAGCGCATGGGTATAATCTTTAAGCAAAAATCGGTAAAATAAGCCACTTTAATCCATTTTGTAGTTAATATGCCAAAACGTACTGATATTCAATCCATCCTCATTCTTGGTGCCGGTCCGATAGTCATTGGCCAAGCTTGTGAATTTGATTATTCAGGGACACAAGCCGTCAGGGCGTTGAAAGAGGAGGGATATAGAGTCATTTTGGTGAATTCCAATCCGGCAACGATCATGACCGATCCTGAACTTGCCGATGCAACCTATATTGAACCAGTACAATGGCAGGAAGTAGCGCGAATTATCGACAAAGAACGTCCAGATGCTTTATTGCCAACCATGGGGGGGCAAACAGCTCTTAATTGTGCTTTGGATTTGGTAAGAGAAGGTGTATTAGAGAAGTATTCAGTTGAAATGATTGGGGCTACCCGTGAAGCAATCGACAGTGCCGAGGACAGGGATAAATTTCGCCAATTGATGAAGAAAATTGGCTTGGAGATGCCGCGCTCAGCAATTGCACATAGTTTGGAAGAAGCTTTTCAAGTACAAGCTCAACTGGGTTTCCCGACCATCATCCGACCCTCCTTCACCATGGGCGGTAGTGGTGGTGGTATCGCCTATAATCGTGAAGAATTTGAAGAAATTTGTTCTCGCGGTCTTGAATTATCACCTACCCATGAATTATTACTCGATGAATCCGTACTCGGTTGGAAAGAGTATGAGATGGAAGTGGTACGCGATAAGAATGACAATTGTATTATTGTCTGTACGATTGAAAATTTAGATCCCATGGGGGTGCATACTGGTGATTCAATTACTGTCGCACCGGCGCAGACCTTGACTGACAAAGAATTCCAGCGCATGCGTGATGCGGCGATTAAAGTATTGCGTGCTGTGGGTGTGGATACTGGCGGCTCTAATGTTCAGTTTGCGGTTAATCCTGAAGATGGACGTATGCTAGTCGTAGAAATGAATCCACGTGTGTCGCGCAGTTCTGCGCTGGCTTCCAAGGCAACAGGTTTTCCTATTGCTAAAGTAGCAGCTAAGCTTGCTGTTGGATACACCTTGGATGAATTGGCTAACGAGATTACAGGAGGAAAAACACCGGCGTCCTTTGAGCCAAGCATTGACTATGTCGTGACTAAAATTCCTCGTTTTAATTTTGATAAATTTCCCCAAACCTCGGCTATCTTGACGACACAAATGAAATCGGTAGGCGAAGTAATGGCAATTGGCTCTAATTTCCAGGAGTCTTTACAGAAAGCAATTCGTGGCTTAGAAATAGGTCGTTGTGGTTTAGAATCTTTATTTGTAAAAGGTGATATGGCACGCTTACGAGGCCACTTACGTGAGCCTACGCCAGATCGATTATGGTATATTGCAGATGCTTTTCGCCAAGATTTATCTTTAGAAGAAATACACCAGGAGAGCAAAGTTGATCCCTGGTTTTTAGCGCAGATTCAAGAATTGGTATTGCTCGAACGCCTCCTTTATGAGAAATCAATTCAGGATTTGGATAAAACGACTCTGCGTCATTTTAAACGGCGTGGTTTTTCTGATGCATATCTAGCCCGTCTTTTATGTTGCAGTGAAGAGCAAGTCAGGTCTCGCCGATTGGAACTAGAAATAATGCCTGTTTATAAACGCATTGATTCATGTGCGGGGGAATTTCCTAGTGATACAGCTTATTTATATTCCTGTTATGAGACGGCTTGTGAGGCAAGACCTGAAACTGACAAACAGAAAATTATGATACTAGGTGGAGGACCTAATCGTATAGGTCAGGGAATAGAATTTGATTATTGTTGTGTACATGCTGCCATGGCTTTAAGAGAGGCTGGTTATCAGACCATCATGGTGAATTGTAACCCTGAAACAGTATCAACTGATTTTTGATACCTCTGATCGCCTTTATTTTGAACCGGTTACTCTGGAAGATGTTTTGGCGATTGTTGCTGTTGAGAAGCCAACAGGTGTGATTGTGCATTATGGTGGACAGACACCGTTGAAATTAGCACGTGAACTGGAAGCAAACGGAGTGACTATTATCGGTACTTCTCCTGATGCGATTGATCAAGCCGAAGATCGGGAACGTTTCCAGAAATTAGTTACTGAGTTGAACCTGCATCAACCAGCCAACGGTACGGTACGTAGTGAAGAAGAAGCGATAGAGCTTGCCAAACGTATTGGTTATCCATTGGTGGTGAGACCTTCCTATGTATTGGGTGGCCGTGCCATGGAAGTAGTCTATCAAGAAGAAGATCTGCGTTATTATTTGGAGCATGCAGTCGCTGTTTCAAATGATTCGCCAGTATTGTTAGATAAATTCTTAAACGACGCTATAGAAGTTGACATTGATGCGGTCTGTGATGGTGAAGAAGTCATGATAGGTGCCATCATGGAACATATCGAACAAGCTGGGGTGCATTCAGGTGACTCTGCTTGTACTTTGCCTCCTTTTAGTTTAAGTGTAGTGGTGCAGCAAGATTTAATTGAGCAAATTCGCCAAATGGCGTTGAAGCTAGGGGTAATTGGTTTAGTCAATGCCCAATTCGCTATTCAGGCTGACGATATTTATGTGCTTGAAGTGAATCCACGTGCATCACGTACGGTGCCTTTTGTTTCGAAAGCGACAGGATTGCCTCTGGCAAAAATTGCAGCTCGTTGTAAGGTGGGTCAGAGTTTGAAACAGCAAGGTTTAAGCCAACACTATCCAATGCCCGCGTTCTACTCAATCAAACTCCCTGTGTTTCCTTTTATTAAATTTTCTGGTGTTGATTCTATTTTAGGACCAGAAATGAAATCGACAGGCGAAGTCATGGGTATTGCCAGACGCTTTGGTCAAGCTTATGCTAAAGCACAGTTGGGAGCTGGTTGTAATATTGTTAAACGGCGACGTGCTTTTGTGTCTGTGCGTGATGCAGATAAAGCGCGGGTTGGTGAAATAGTAAAGCGGCTTATCCAGTTGGGTTTTGAAATTATTGCAACCCGTGGTACAGCGTTGGTTTTGCAAGCGGCCGGAATTGATTGCCGACGAGTTTTTAAGGTGGCAGAAGGCAGGCCGCATGTTGTTGACTTTATAAAAAATAATGAAATTGATTTTATTGTCAATACGACAGAAGGTAAGCAAGCAACGGCAGATTCCTTTGCCATCAGACGCAATGCATTGCAGCATAAGGTCAGCTATACTACGACGTTGTCAGGTGCTGAAGCAGCGTGTTTAGCAATGAAATACGAAGACCGGGAAACGGTCACCCGATTACAAGATTTACATTAGAGGTGGTGGTCTATGTCAAAACATCCAATGACAGTGCAAGGAGCAGAAGCGCTTAAAAATGAATTACAGCGTCTTAAATCAATTGAGAGACCGCGTATTATTGAAGCGATAGCAACTGCCCGTGAACATGGTGACTTGAAAGAAAATGCTGAATATCACGCGGCGCGTGAACAGCAAAGTTTTAATGAAGGGCGGATTCAGGAATTAGAAGCTAAACTTTCAAATGCTCAAATCGTTGATCTGAGTAAAGTAACCAACAACGGTAAGGTGGTGTTTGGTGCAGTGGTAACAGTATGCCACTTACAAACCGATGCAGAGCTCGCTTACCAAATTGTTGGCGAAGATGAAGCGGATATTAAGGTGAATAAAATCTCTTACAGTTCGCCAATTGGACGCGCCTTAATTGGTAAACAGGTGGATGATACGGTAACCGTGGAAACACCAGGTGGCTTGGTTGAATACGAAATCATCGCTGTAGATTACCATTAGAATAATCAGTAGTTCATAAATCATCCGTGAATTATGAGCTCTTTTTCTCCATGCTACTAAGCAACGCTCACACTGCTCACGGCCTGCGTCCCGCACATAACGCGTGGGACGCAGGTCCTAAGAAAGAAAAAATAATATAATTTTATTTTCAATAGGCTAGTTAAGGCAGGTGATAAAAAGGGTTAGGCAGTTTAAATCCTTTTTGCATAAAGCCCCCCTTTAGATCACTGTCTTGATCGCCGATGGATGCAATGACTGTATAACCTTGGTTGGCGATTGATTTTCGCGCCTGGGTTTTGAAAGGTGTAATCGAAGGTTGACGGTAGGTGTCAGGTCGTAAATAAAGACCAGCCCAATGGTTAAAACCCGCACGTAATAAATTGGCTCTGGTCGCTTTTAATTCGGAAAGAGGGCGTCCAGTAACAAAAAGACTTTTATACCATGTTTTAAGGCATCTTGATAAAGGGATAGCATGGGGACTATTGCTGGCGAGTCAGCAGCCAAGATTTCTTTGTGTATTTGAGCATGATCAGCAACAAAATCTCGTTTCACCATTTTGTTGTAGTTGCTCAAACTGGTCTCATCGATATCAAGTACAATAGCCAATTTTTTGGGATTCCTACTGTGGGTATTGGCTATAGCTTCTTTCACGATGTAACCACGTGCTTGCGCAATAACTTGCGCCAATTCTTTTTCATAAAGACCTGAATCATGATAGGTCTGAATATCTTTTTCAGTAAACTAAGGTTTGGAGGTTCCGCGAAAGCAGGGGATAAAAAAGAGCAGCACAACATATTACTGCCAGAGTCTTCATGATAACTTTAAAAGATCCTTTCATCGGTCATTCCACTGAGAGTAAGTGCCGGCATTATAACGTGTAAAGGGTGGATGTCAATTGCTCAGCTTGGTTATTTGTTTATCAATTGTTCGATGTGGTAAAATATATAACAATTATATCTGGTTGATCTTGAAGAAATTAATACTCGTCGAGTCAATTTTATTTTGATTGCCTCAGACTTCTAAAATGGAGTATCATTCGTCTTTTGCTTTAAATAGAACTGAATTAGTACTATATTAAAGATATAATTCTTAAAATAAGACTTATTTGGTACTAGATTATTTGGTGTGGGGGTGGTATGCTGCGCATCAGCAAATTGGCCGATTATGGAACAGTTGTGATGGTGTATCTAGCAAAGCGTGCACAAACGCTGTGTAACGCGCGTGATATTGCATTACATACGCATCTTACTGTACCAACAGTCAGCAAATTATTAAAACGCTTAACCGCGGCAGGATTGCTGACTTCAGTACGCGGGGTGAGTGGGGGATACCGTTTGCAGCGAGCTGCAAGTGAGATATCAGTCGCTGCGATTATTTATGCTTTGGAAGAGCAGCGTGGATTGACTGAGTGCAGTTTGCAACCGAATGAATGTTCTTTGCAGGGAGTTTGTCACATTCAAGGAAATTGGCGGTTAATAAGTCAGGCTATCGAAACAGCACTTGATAGTGTGAGTTTGGAGGCTTTGGCAAAACCATCTCTCCAGGCGGTTGATATTAACCGCATCAGGCAGTTGGCAAGTGGAGTGAGTAATGGCGAAAAGCAGTGAGCAAATTAATTCCCTCCTTGAGCGGGAATATCAACATGGTTTCGTAACTGATATTGAAGTTGAAACCTTCGAGCCGGGTCTGGACGAAGAGGTGATTCGTCGTTTATCAGCTATTAAAGGTGAGCCAGAGTTCTTATTACAATGGCGTTTGGCTGCATTCAGACATTGGCAGACTATGCCGAACCCAGAATGGTCGAGTGTGCATTACCCACCAATTGATTACCAGGCCATTTCTTATTATTCGGCACCCAAAAGTAAAAAGATGCACCTAAAAGTCTTGATGAAGTTGATCCAGAATTATTGCGTACTTATGAAAAATTAGGTATTCCCTTAAAAGAACAGGAAATGCTTGCAGGTGTAGCCGTTGATGCAGTGTTTGATAGTGTGTCTGTTGCAACAACTTTTAAGGCGAAACTGGCTGAAGTAGGTGTTATTTTTTGCCCATTTTCAGAGGCTGTCCATAAATACCCTGACTTGTTACGCCAATATCTAGGTTCTGTTGTCCCTTATCGTGATAATTTTTATGCAGCACTTAATTCAGCTGTATTTAGCGATGGCTCCTTTATTTATATTCCGAAGGGTGTGCGTTGCCCTATGGAGTTATCTACTTATTTTCGTATAAATGCCGCATCAACGGGTCAGTTTGAGCGTACTCTGATTATTGCGGATAGTGATAGTTATGTGTCTTATCTAGAAGGTTGTACCGCTCCGATGCGTGATGAGAATCAATTGCATGCGGCAGTCGTTGAATTAGTCGCACTGGAAGGCGCGCAAATTAAATATTCAACGGTACAAAATTGGTATCCGGGTGATAAAGAAGGCAAGGGTGGTATTTATAATTTTGTTACCAAGCGTGGTGCTTGTCGCGGTAAACGCTCCAAAATTTCTTGGACACAAATTGAAACGGGTTCGGCGATTACCTGGAAATACCCCAGCGTTATTTTGCAAGGTGATGAGTCAGTTGGTGAATTTTATTCCGTAGCGCTTACCAATAATTTTCAACAGGCTGATACTGGAACGAAGATGATCCATTTGGGTAAAAACACACGTTCCACTATTATTTCCAAGGGGATCAGTGCTGGTCGTTCACACAATGCATACCGTGGCTTGGTGCGTATTGCTCCTACGGCTACCAATGCTCGTAACTACACGCAATGTGATTCCATGTTAATGGGGTCTGAATGCTCAGCGCATACTTTCCCTTATATTGAGGTTAAAAACCCTACGGCACAATTAGAGCATGAAGCAACTACTTCTAAAATCAGTGAAGAGCAGTTGTTTTATTGCCAACAACGCGGCATCGATACAGAAGACGCGGTGTCAATGATCGTCAATGGCTTTTGCAAACAAGTCTTAAAAGAATTACCCATGGAGTTTGCAGTAGAAGCTACTAAATTATTAGGTATTAGTTTAGAAGGGGCAGTCGGTTAATATGTTAGCAATCAATCAATTAAATGTCGCAATTAATGCGCAACCTATTCTAAAAGGCATCAATCTCACTGTAAAACCAGGTGAAGTTCATGCCATTATGGGGCCAAATGGTTCTGGTAAAAGTACGCTATCAAAAGTTTTGGCCGGGCATCCAGCCTATGAGATAACCGACGGCTCCATCATGTATTTAGGAAAAGATTTATTGCCTCTTGCACCTGAGGAGCGCGCTCAGGCGGGAGTCTTTATGTCGTTCCAATACCCGGTTGAAATTCCTGGCGTAACCAATATTAATTTCCTTAAAGCGTCAGTGAATGCAGTGCGTAAGGGGCAGGGGAAGAATACACTGGATGCCATTGAGTTTTTAAGTTTTATTCGGGAAAAATGTCAGTTACTAGACATGGATGAGAGTTTTTTATATCGCAGCATCAATGAAGGATTTTCTGGTGGTGAGAAAAAACGTAATGAAATTTTACAGATGGTGGCTCTCGAACCGAAGCTTGCTATTCTTGATGAAACGGATTCAGGCTTAGATATTGATGCATTGCGGATTATTTCACATGGCGTCAATGCCATGCGTTCGCCGGAACGTGCCATCATTCTGGTAACTCACTATCAGCGCTTGTTAGATTATATTGAACCTGATTTTATTCATGTATTAGCCAATGGTCGTATCATTAAGTCTGGTGACAAATCATTAGCATTGGAATTGGAGAAAAAAGGGTACAGTTGGCTTGAGGAGACTGAGCAGGCATGAGCGAACTCCTTGATTTTTATAAACAGCAAGCGAAAGCGGGGATATCAACCATACCCTGGCTAGCCGAATTACAGGCAAAAGGTTTGCGTGAATTGACTCGTTACGGTTTTCCAACCCGCCATGATGAGGATTGGAAATACACGCTTGTGGACTCATTTTTGCAGCAACGCTTTGCGAAGCAGCAAGGTATGTTGGTGTCTGAGCCGACAGCTCCTCATTCTGATTTACCAACAGGTATGCAGTTAATTCTCCAGAATGGTCAGGTATTCGGGACTGATCTACTTGCTAAACAATTGCCTGCAGGAGTTCTAGTACAATCTCTCGCCCAGGCTCTTGAGCAACAGACTGATAAGATTAAACCCTATTTGGGGCAATTGTTACGTCATGAAAATGGTTTTCAGGCGTTAAATACAGCAATGTTGGCCACCGGTGTTTTGATTTATTTGCCAGCCGGTGTTTGTGTTGAAGAACCTATAGTTTTATCGCATTGGCAAGATCAAGCCAATCAGGCGGTTTATGGCCGCCATCTAATTATTGCTGAAGCAGGGAGTCAGGCCACGATCATTGAAGAATATCGAGGTGAAGAAGCATGCAGTTATTTTACCAACACGATTACTGAAGTGTTTGCTGCTGCCAATGCCAAGGTGCTCCATTATAAAATTCAGCGTGAGAGTAAGTCGGCTTACCACATGGGGCATCTTGCAGTGAACTTAGCAAAGAATAGTCAGTTTGATAGTCATTCTTTGAGTCTGGGTGGTAAGCTGGTACGTAGTGATATGAGCTTGGATTTGCAGGAAGAAAATGCACGTTGTTTTCTCAATGGTATTTATGCTCCCGCTGAAGGTCAGCATATCGATCATCACACCACTATTCATCATAGGGTGCCTAATTGCCAGAGCGAGCAGGATTATAAAGGGATTTTGATGGGGCGTTCGCGTGCTGTATTTAATGGCAAAGTAATCGTAGCCAGAGGGGCGCAGCATACCCAAGCCAAGCAGCAAAATAAGAATCTATTGTTATCTGCGCAGGCTGAAATTGATAGTAAACCGCAATTGGAAATTTTTGCTGATGATGTGGTTTGTACACATGGAGCGACAGTAGGACAATTGGATGAGGACGCTTTGTTCTATCTGGCAACTCGTGGAATAGATAGACGTGAAGCGAGTAATTACTTAATTCATGCATTTGCCGCTGATAATTTACGTCTTCTTCCGCATCGTATGCTTGCAGAATGGATGGGAACTTTGCTAAATCAGCAGTTGAGGTGAGATTATGAGTGCAGCAACAACTTTAATTGAAGGCCGGAATATAGAAGCTATTCGTGCTGATTTTCCAGTACTGAATCAAAAGATAAATGATTATCCATTAACTTATTTGGATAATGCAGCAACGACGCAAAAACCTAAATCAGTGATCGATGCGATTGCCCATTATTATTCTCATGATAATGCGAATGTACATCGCGGAGTGCATGCTTTAAGTGTACGTGCTACACAGCAATATGAAGCTGTGCGCAACAAAGTACAGCATTTTATTAATGCCCACTCTGCTCGTGAATGTATTTTCGTGCGCGGTACGACGGAAGCGATTAATCTGGTAGCACAAAGTTTTGTTGCTCCGCGAATCCTTCCTGGCGAGGAGATTTTGATTACCCATATGGAACATCATTCCAATATTGTTCCCTGGCAAATGGTATGTAAAAAACGGGTGCGCGCTTACGTGTGGCGCCTATTTCATTTGACGGTGAAATCCTGTTAGCTGACTTTGAAAAAATGCTGAATGAAAACACAAAATTTGTTTCCATTAGCTATGCCTCAAATGCTTTGGGTACAATTAATCCAGTTGCAAAAATGATTGAAATGGCTCATGCCCATGGTGCTTTGGTCATGTTAGATGGTGCGCAAGCTACTGCGCATTTGCCTATCGATGTACAGGCTTTGGATTGCGATTTTTATGCCTTTTCTGGTCATAAGATGTATGGGCCTACGGGTATTGGTGTGTTATGGGGTAAAGAATCTTTACTGGATGATATGGTGCCCTATCAAGGTGGCGGTGAGATGATTAACTACGTTACTCTTGAAGCAACAGAATACGCTGCTCTGCCTCATAAATTTGAGGCAGGTACTCCTAATATTGCGGGGGTCATCGGCTTGGGTGCTGCTATGGATTATCTATGGTCTTTGGATATGGAAGCTGTTGCAGCTTATGAGGCTCATTTACTGGATTATGCTACCTTGGCGGTGCAGTCTGTGAAGGGGTTTAATATTATTGGTACAGCGAAACAAAAAGTGCCGGTTATTTCTTTTGTCCATGGAAAAATTCACGCGCATGATATTGGCACAATATTAGATAGTGCTGGAATTGCTATTCGTAGTGGCCATCACTGTGCTATGCCCCTAATGAGTTTTTTGATGTGGCTGCAACAAGCCGAATTTCATTATCTTTCTATAATACCAAGGAAGAAATAGATCGTTGCATTCAAGCGCTACATAAGGTGAAAGAGGTATTTGCATGAGTATGGAATTGCGAGAGCTTTATCAGGAAATTATTATTGATCATAACCGCAATCCGCGTAACCATCATTCTATGCCTGATGCAACGACGCAAGCAAACGGGTTTAATCCTCTTTGTGGTGACAAATTGACTGTTTATCTGAAAGTTGAGGATGAGATTATTGTTGATGTAAGTTTTGTTGGTTGCGGTTGTGCGATTTCACAAGCCTCTGCTTCTCTGATGACGGACGCCTTGATTGGTAAAACAGTTAAAGAAGCGCATGAATTGTTTGAGCGCTTTCATGCGATGGTAACCAAAGATGATGATGATCAATTACTCTCTTTAGATAAGCTTGCTGTGCTTGCTGGTGTAAGAGCTTATCCTGCACGAGTTAAATGTGCCACCTTGGCCTGGCATACTCTGGAAGCTGCTCTCTCTAAGAGTTCAGACACGGTTTGTACGGAGTAATTGCCATGTTTGGATTTAAAAAAAACGAATCATGATCTTTTAAAAGAACAGATCATCCTGGCGCTTAGAAACGTCTTTGATCCGGAAATACCGGTGAATATTTATGATTTGGGTTTGATTTATGATATTGCTATTAATGAAGAACAGCATGTTCACATCCAAATGACTTTAACGACACCTGGTTGTCCGGTAGCACAAACTTTTCCTGGCACAGTTGAACAAGCAGTTAATCAAGTTGAAGGAGTCAGCGATTGCACCGTTGAATTGGTTTGGGATCCACCGTGGACTCAAGAGCGAATGACTGAAGCAGCTCGTCTTGAATTAGGGATTTTTTATTAATGGATAGGGAAGGACTCTGGCCGCCTTCAGCCTCTATAGAGTTTTTGCATCAACGAGCAAACATTCTCAGCCAAATCCGTGAGTTTTTCAATCAACGAGGTTATTTGGAAGTAGAGACGCCAATTATGGCGCGTTTCGGTATCACGGATGTTTATTTAGCAAATATCAACGCAACTTTCCGTGAGCAAAGTTATTGCCTGCAAACCTCACCAGAATATCACATGAAGCGTTTATTGGCTGCAGGGAGTGGACCTATTTTCCAATTAGCACGTGTTTTTCGTGATGATGAATTAGGGCGTTGGCATAATCCAGAGTTTACTATGCTTGAATGGTATCAATTGGATATTGATCATCATGCTCTGATGGATGAGGTTGATGCTTTGTTACAAATGGTATTGGATTGCCAGTCGATGTTGAGAAAAACTTATCAGCAGGTGTTTCTAGAACATTGTGATTTTGATCCTCTTGCAGTAACAATTCCTCAGTTACAGGAAGTCGTACAACGATTTGAGCTGGATAATGTGCTGACACCCAATGAACAAGATCCGGATCAGTATCTGTTTCTACTAATGAGTCACGTCGTAGAACCCGCACTGGGCAAAGAATCATTACCGGTAGCTGTTTATAATTTTCCGCCTTCACAGGCCGCTTTGGCGAAAATCAATCAAGGAGTTGCTGAGCGTTTTGAGATTTACTTTAGAGGCGTGGAACTGGCGAATGGTTTTCATGAACTGACGGATGCCAAGGCTCAGGCAATGCGCTTTAAGCAAGATTTGGCTATTCGCGAACGGCAGGGTCTATCTCAGCCTCAACCCGATGAATATTTGTTGCAAGCATTGGAACATGGTTTACCGCCGTGCAGTGGTGTTGCGTTAGGTATTGATAGGCTTCTTGCATTGGCATGTAAACAGACTGCAATTGCCAATACCTTGGCCTTTGATTTTAGCCGAGCCTGAGTTTTAATTAGAGGCTTCGGTATGGATTCTCTTCATATCTAAACCCCTTTTTATTTTCATTTTAAAAAACATTTATCCGGATGCCTTCTGTAGCACATAAGAAATATAAGCAATCTTAGATTGAAATTTTTTTATGGGGATTTGCCGATAAGTTTCAAACTGGAATTTCAATTAGAAAAAATTTCGCTTGTGTGTGTTTTTCTTTTGGGATCACTGTGTAACCGCATCTACTGAATACAGTTAGTTCGCAAATTTGGTTTGTCAATTGCTGAAAATCTGAGGAGATATATAGTTTAAGAAGGGTTTGACAGCCTATACACAATCTTATCCACAGAATTTGTGGATAAGACGTCGCTGTCGCGAAATGATTTGTTCACAAAACAATCGATAAATCTTAATTTAACGCGTTAACGCCTGGTTAAAATCAGAGTGAACTCATCCATCTCAATCATACCAATTGCATGCTCATTTTTTCGGTAATATTAGCATTATTTGCTGCACTATTATTCACTACATCAACGTTTGGACGTATCTCGCCTGCAAGACAACGAGTAAGCTGCCTTAAATTGAATCCAAATACAGCAGCGTAACCAGAACTTTTAGTAGTTGCATCAGATTTCATGCGGCTTCTGCCCAATTGGCCGCCATGTTTCGTGTGGCCAATCAAAGGTTCAATACCAGCGCGTCGATGATGCAATAACTGCCTGATTGTCCATGGCGTTGTTTCACGAGCCGCATTGAGCGTCCTGTCAGGACGGGGTAATTGAATTTCAAGAACGCCTTTTTCAATCAGTAGCTGCTCGTTACTCAATGAATAATATCCCTTATCTGTCGCAACCGATGCCAGTAACCCCTTTCCAAAAAGATGCTCATGAGTATTGAGCATCATCGGTAAAGACTGGGCATCTGGCATATAAGTAGATGTGCATTCGCCAACAAAAAGAAAGTTACCTCCAATACGTCCTAATTGATAGGCGCGACCAAACTGCAACCCTTTATTTAATTTACCTTTGTTAAAACAGCCGACTTCATAAGCATGCAATGAAGAAATCGATGGATTGATAATACCTTCAAAAAGATAACCATGTACATTCTGTAATAACATAGTCCCGCGCCAGCTCAGCGTCTCAACAGCACGGCGAAGCGCCCAATATTTACCCGATGCCAACTGATTACCAAACAAATAGATATCATTTAAGATAGGCAGTACATCGGCATACGTTTCACGCCATAACCGCTGAAGCACCACGGATAATATACCCTCACCAACATCCTTGCGTTTCAAATTAAAATAATACAGCGCGATTTGTTTTAAATTGCTTAGCCCAACGCGGTAACGCTTCATGCCACCACAGCACAATTGATTCAGTCCTTTTCCAACTTTTGATGCAAGAACAGCAACCTTAACCAATAAGTTGGCGATTGCGGGGTAGGCTATATTGGCTTCTTGAACGGTTGAGTCCACATCAAGCTCTGTAGGATTAGCGTAATTTAGTTTAACTGCTTGTTGCGTTATCAAATTAGCAAGTCGGCGCTGCGTTTCAGGGCTTAATCGAGAGCGAAACGCCTCGATTTTGGTATGGTCTGGCGCATGCCATTTCTTGATGAAGCCATAACCACAAAACAATTGAAAGGCGGCATTATCTCGTACTTGTTGTTCTGTTACACGGTCAGTGAGGTTAAACATCTGTTGTAACATATAAACACCAAGGTGAATGCGTACGCGTAAGGGCCTGCCCATCCACCATTGTTTTCTATCCGTACGTTGTAAATCAGGCAATACTAATTGCAGCATCTCCTCCCAAGGAAGTTTTTGCGCCAGCTTTATCAGGCGATGGTCATTGCTAATTGCAATGGTGACACCACCACCGGTTACCGGTTCATCAAATCCATCTACATCTAAACTCATCGTTACCTTACACCCTTATTATCGTACCGTTCTTTGTTTTGCTACCAATTTGGCGCATCCGCCACTGAAAAACATCAGATTCCACCACCAAATGGATAAGTGCTTTTTGAGCATGCCTTTTCGTAGGCGATACGACTGGTAATGACTTAAAATCCCAAGATAAGAGTTGATAGAACATAAAAAGGCCATTTGCTCTTCTATCAAAGGTTTATGGTCTTTGATAACTGCATTATGCTTTGTAATGGCGTCATAAAAGTTTCCTTTGATGCGACGACCTGCATAAATACAGTGTGGCTTCAGTATCACCCCAAGAAACGGAATGCCTTTGCAATAATGCTGCAGGTATCGCTTGCGAGGATGAATCTCAAGTCCGAGCTCTTCCTGTAAAAACTGCTCCATTTGGGGTATGAGTGATTTTAAAAGCGCTTTGTCTTCGTGCACCAAAATAAAATCATCGACGTAACGACCATAGAAACGCACGCCCAAATCGTGTTTGATATAATGGTCAAAGGAATTCAAATAAAATTAGCGAACACCTGACTTGTGAGATTGCCAATAGGCAGCCCACAGTGGGGTCTGC
>NZ_CALJ01000309.1 GCF_000308315.1 Legionella tunisiensis
GTATAGCAAACATTATACGAAGTTATCGCGTAATAAACTTCGTATAGCATACATTATACGAAGTTATACGATATAGCAGATCGTTTGTTTTTAAGCAGTAAAACTATCAATGGTTATCGATACCGTATGTTTGATAAGTTAGGTATAAAGAATGATGTAGAACTTACCTTTCTGGCAATGAAACATCGAGTAATTGAACAGCCTAATGATGCTTTACATGATGAGCAATAAAGTAATAGCACACGTCACGTTAAATGTTGGAAAAAGGCGCTTCTGCGACAATTACATAAGCAACCAATCTCAATTACCCGGAACAACCAGTGTCTATAATTTAATAGATTTCTTTTAAAACTAGCTGCGTTGTAGAATTAATAACCCACAAGCCTCTTTATTGGATTGGGTACTGTGCATGAACGAAAAATAATTCCAGCTTCTTTGCATACATTTTTAGCTAATCTCACTAATGAGCCCGGTGTTTACCGTATGATAAACAGCGAAGGCACTGTGTTATATGTAGGCAAGGCAAGAAGTCTAAAGAAGCGGGTTAACAGCTATTTTACTAAACAAAATACTGGTGCTAAGACGCGCTCTTTGGTCAATCAAATTGCCTCCATTGAAGTGAGTGTGACCCGTAGTGAAACCGAAGCACTTTTGCTGGAAAGTAATTTAATTAAGGCATTGCGTCCCAAATATAATGTGCTGCTACGGGATGATAAATCTTATCCGTATATTCATGTTAGTCCTAATCATCCCTTTCCACGAATGGAATTATTTCGTAGTAAGAAAAAACCACTAAAAGGTGAGTATTTTGGTCCTTACCCAAGCGTGGCAGCTGTACGTGACACTTTAAATACCATTCAGAAGGTATTTAAAATTCGTAATTGCCGAGACAGTTATTTCAGTACTCGTTCGCGACCTTGTTTGCAATATCAAATCAAACGTTGCAGCGCTCCCTGTACAAATTATATTTCCACTAAGGATTATCAACGGTCAGTTAATGATGCAATTCGTTTTTTGCAGGGAAAATCTCAATTAATTCTTGATGAGTTGGCTAAACGGATGGAACAGGCTGTAGAGCGCCTCGCTTTTGAAGAGGCTGCTGTTTTGCGTGATCAGATCAAGAGTTTACGGCTCATACAGGAACAACAAAGTATTGTGCAATTACGTGGTGATGCAGATGTGATCGCCATTGAGGCACGGCCTGGTTTTGCCTGTATTCACTGTGTCACGGTACGCGATGGGCATGTGTTAACAAGCCAAAGTTTTTTCCCCTCTGTACCAATACTTCGTTTTGCCGAAGAGAATGATGACCGAGGTTTGTGGGAGCAGGTCTTTGAAGCTTTTATCGCTTTTTATTATGTTGATATGCCGGAAAGAATACCTGCATTGATCATTTCACATGAACCAATTACTGAACTTAGCCTTTTACAAACGATGCTCTCTCAATTACGCGGAAAAACTTGTCAAATTCAGATTTGCCCACGCGGTGTTAAAGCACGTTGGTTGGATTTCGCTCGGGATAATTTACGTTTGGCCATTGCTGATTATGTGGCCTCCTCAGCAACGATGAAGAGACGGTATCAAGCATTGAATGAATTGTTAGAACGGGAGGATGCTATTACACGGATGGAATGTTTTGATATTAGTCATACGCAGGGAGAAGCTACAATCGCCTCTTGTGTAGTTTTTGATGCTAATGGACCTTGTAAAAGTGAATATCGTCGATTTAATATTGAGGGGATTACGCCCGGTGATGATTATGCTGCGATGGAGCAAGCCATTTTGCGGCGGTTTAAGCGACTGGTACAAGAACAACATTTGCCTGATGTCTTGATTATTGATGGTGGTAAAGGACAGATTGTGGTTGCAAAACGCATTTTCGCTACTTTACAAATAGAAGGAGTAACTTTGATCGGTATTGCTAAAGGACCTGAACGAAAAGCAGGATGGGAACGGTTAATTTTAGCGACTGAAGAAACAGAAAGGACTTTACCGGCTGATTCACCTGCCTTGCATCTTTTACAACATATTCGCGACGAGGCCCATCGTTTTGCCATTAGTGCACATAGAAAAAAGCGGCAAAAGGCAAGTCTTGATTCATCTCTAGAAACAATAGAAGGTGTTGGGCCAAAGCGACGGCAAGCGTTATTGCGTCGTTTTGGTGGTTTACGTGAATTAGCGAAAGCGCCTCTTGATGAAATAGCCAAGGTTAATGGCATTAACCAAGAGTTGGCAACACGAATATTTCAACATTTTCACCACTAAATTCAAAGCTTCGGTAGCTCATCATTTATTTGATTGATATGCCTCTCACTCTTGCCGGCAATTTATAGGATTTTTCCGTTCACAAAAAGAATAAAAAGATATTTTTATTTCTAAATGCTTAAATTTTGATATTTAATTTCTTTGCTTTGCGCGTTGGAATCTAAGTTTTATATAATAAAAACATCTAGTTACATTAATTTCTCTGCAGTACTAAACTTTTTAACTAAATGACCGAAATAGTAGCTAGAAGGGGGAGTTGGTATTTAAGCACACTTCTTGCATCACAAAGATTACGTTAATTAGGGGAATCACGACATGAGAAAATTTGCCGGAGTGATTGCACTGATGATGGTGGCTTTTCAAGCCAAGGCAGTGAGTTATTATGGTACCGGGCTTTGTGCTTATCCGCAATACCAATGTATCAAAGTTGGGAGTGGACAAAGCTGGGAGAAATTATTTCCTGATGAACAGCAACGCGATATCGTACAGCGTTTAAATCGTTCTTATAATTATTTATGGGCAGGGAAGGTGATTGTTGTACCACGTAACCTGGCTCAAAAAACGCTCCTGGATTTTTCTCCAT
Source organism: Legionella tunisiensis (assembly GCF_000308315.1). GTDB lineage: Bacteria > Pseudomonadota > Gammaproteobacteria > Legionellales > Legionellaceae > Tatlockia > Tatlockia tunisiensis. The sequence continues at coordinate 2,849 of NZ_CALJ01000309.1, forward strand.
TCCCTTTAAAAATTGATGCCGAAGGCGAAAAACAAGTCATTGTTGACCAAGATAAATTGGCTTGGGGTGCCTATGATGCACAAGGCCAGTTGGTAAAATGGGGACCTATTTCTTCTGGTAGAGACAAGTGTTCCGATAGTGCGCGTTCCTGCAGAACGATGACTGGTATATTTCGTTTCTTTAGTAAGGAAAATGAGAAATGCCGTTCCAACGTTTATCCTATCGGTCGCGGCGGTGCAAAGATGCCTTATTGCATGTATTTCCACAAGGGCTTTGCCATGCATGGTTCCTTTGATATCCCTGGATATCGTGCTAGCCACGGTTGTATAAGAATGTTTACTCGCGATGCTCAATGGTTAAACCATGATTTTGTTGAGACATCTAATGAGAACAATAACTATTTGGGAACAAAAGTTATTGTTCGCCCAGTCATGATAAGTGAGAAACAGCAATGAAAAAGATAATTCAAATAAGCCTAACTGGTGCACTACTTTTATCTGTATTTTCAGCGCCTGCTTTCGCTGAGTCGGAAGAAAAAGATAATAATAAACTTCCACTAGGGTGTCGCGATACTGGGTATCAGTTTGAACTGAAAACATTGCATTTATTGCCGGGAAAAAGTGGTGATCAGCAATCGATGTATTTCTTATTTAATACCTTGGGTCAGCCGGTGAGCCTCTATCAAATGCGCGATGAAGAAAGCTCGCGTAGTATGTATTTAAATCATGCCATTCATCCTCGTCAATGGGCAGTGTTATCAACGAGTGAGAAACAGGTAAAATTTATTTGTACGATACCTGATAAGAAATCACGTTATGGAAAAATTGTGGATTGCTCAGAAAGTCTTACAGTCTGTGAATACACGAATGTACGTTATGGTTTAAATAATCGGGGTAACTATTGGATAGTAAATTCCAATACAAGAAATGGTGCATTAAGGGAAGTAGTGCGATACGGCATTATTCCTGCGCAGTAAACCGCAATTATTGCGGTAAACAAATAAGAGGGGAATTACCATGAAATCATTCGTACCATGGTTTTATCTGGTTGCTGCTACAGGAGGTCAAGCTGCTTTTGCGGTTAATGGCTTGGATGCTTATCGTCAGGGCAATTATCCATTGGCTGCACAAACGCTTATTAATCAGGCCGGTAAAGACCCCATTGCTGATTATTATTTAGGTCGTATGCGCCTCTATGGCTATGGTCAATTAAAAAATAATGCGATGGCACTACGTTATTTCAATCAGGCTGCTGAAAAAGGCGTTTTGCCAGCCCAGCAATTTCTTGCTCGTTATAATCTTATAGAAGCAAAAAATCCTGAGCAAGCCTTGTATTGGTTTAAAAATCGGCAGCGGCAGGAGACATACAAGCACAAATGTATTGTGCAGCTGCTTATATGTTTGGTCTTGGTACGAAAAAGAATCCCGATATAGCCAGACGCTATTATATCGATGCTGCCAAAAGTGGTAATGCGATTGCCCAATATACATTGGGGGATTATTTCCTGGATAGTCGTAATGGTCAAAATAAGAGGCTTGGTATAATTTGGTTAACCAAATCGGCTGATCAGGGTAATCCCAAAGCCCAATTAGCGCTAGGTGCACTGTATCTTGCTGGTAAAGTAGTGAGTCTTGACAAGATTAAGGCACAAGATTTAATAACAAAATCGGCAGCGCAAAGGTATGTGCCAGCGATGCTTATGCTTGGCGAAATGGCGATAAAAGAAAAAATTTCCAAACTGCCAAAGATTGGTTTACTAAAGCAGCGATTGAAAATGATGTTCATGGAGAACTTGCCCTGGCGCGTTTGTACTTGATGCCAGAGTCTAGTTTTAATAATGCAAAAACTGCTTTTATGTGGATGCTACAAGCAGCACAGAACGGTTCTAGTGAGGCGCAGGAAGCCTTAGCGTTAATGTATAAAGAGGGCACTGGAGTAGCTGCTGATGAGCGCTTGGCAGAACAATGGCAACTAAAAGCTAAAGAAACGGCTGCCCATGAAGCGCAAATGATAGCAAGCAAAGAAGCGATACGTTGGCTAAGTAATGATAAAATAAATTCCTTCACCAGTGATGAAAATTATCGTTTAGGTGGTATTTATAATGCCTGGAAAAACCCTCTTGCATTAAAGGAGAACAATTATAATCAGGCTCCACAAATGGAAGGAGTAACACGGGCTGAACTTTATAAACCACAATTTGTTATGGTTAAGCCCAATGAGATTGCTATTAATGACTATTTTGATCTTCTTGCGCCAAGTATGGGTAATAATCAACAAACAGCATTGAGTTTTCCGCGTTATCCTCTTGATCAACAGATAGAGGTTTTACAGCAAAATGAATCCCTGGTTTTACGGCATAAACCACGTGTATCAATGATTGATGAGGGATCTCCTTATCCTGATAAGGTTGGCCCACAACCTTTTGATTATATTGATGAAATAACTAGAGGATGGGAACATCAAGCTAATTATCAAGCCGTTCTTAGCCAACTGTATGGTCAGGCAATTCTTGGGGATTCGGATGCACAATTTGAGTTAGGACAGCTTTATCAATATGGGGTTGCTGTTGCTAAAAATCCACAGCAGGCAATTGTTTATTATGAGTTAGCTGCTGTGCAACAGGATGTACGGGCTGAATACAATTTAGGTATTTTATATCTGGAAGGACAAACAACCCCCGTTGATTATCAAAAGGGAATCAGCTGGATGACCGATGCGGCTTTTAAAGGGAATCCTTATGCTCAATATGTGTTGGCTTCCATTTATGAAAAAGGGTTCACTGCGCCTAATGGCACCGTGGTTGTTCAACCTGACATCCAACAAGCGATGGCAATGTATTATCTGGCTTCGGCCAATGGTTATGGTTTGGCGGAATATCATTTGGCAGACTATCTGGTTAAACAACCAAAGAATGGCTTAAGTGTTGCGGCGAAGAGAAATCGCACAAAACTAATTAAACGACTTTATGCGGGAGCAGTGGCAGATGGCGTAGCGGAAGCCCGTTTACCTTTGGCGTTTTATAATGCGATGGATGACAACCCAGAGAAGCAAGCGCAAGCGTTTGCCGTAGCCAAGGAAGAAGCGAGTACAGGTGATAGTCATGCTGCTTTGTTATTAGGAATGATGTTTGAAAGAGGTTTATCAGTAGCGGCCAATCAAGTAGAAGCTTTATATTGGTATCAGCAGACCGCTATGAATCCAGCCATTGCTTTTATTCTTGGTACTTATTACAGCCAAGGCATTGGGCTTAATAAAGATTTGCAAAAGGGAAGGGCGCTTTTACAACAAGCTGCTGATGCGAATTTTTCCTATGCCAACCTAAATTTAGCAGTATTGAAGCAACAATCAGGAGAATCATTCCTCGCTGATTTAGACAAGGCGCGTGAATTAGGTAATAGTAAAGCTGGTTTATTGCTAGCTGATTATTATCTGGCTCAAGCCAGTGATCCTGAAAAAATGCAACAGGCTCGTGATATTTACCAGCATTTTGCGGAGAAAGGGGATAAAGAGGGGCAACTGAAGTTAGGCTATCTTTATGATAAAGGTTTTGGTGGCCAAATCGATCGGGCAACAGCCGCAAAATGGTATAGTTTGGCTGCAGAGCAAGGAGAACCTGTAGCTCAATATCTGCTTGGTCAACTCTATCAATTGGGTCGTATAGGTACTCAACCAGATTATGCTGCTGCTAAAAAATGGTACGCAGCTGCACAAACTAGTTACCCCAGAGCATCAGTAGCACTTGGCTTTATCTATGATACTGTTGATGATAATTACTTGAAAGCATTAGAAAATTATCAATTGGCTGCGGAAAAAAATGATGCTGTAGGCCAATATAACCTAGGACTGGTTTATGAGGATGGTAAGGGCATGCCAGTTGATTATGTCAAAGCAAAGGATTTTTATACTAAAGCAGCAACACTTGGCTATAGTAAAGCAATGACACAACTTGCCGATCTCTATTTTTCGGGTGCCTTGGGCAGCAGAGACGAACAACAGGCTCTTCACTGGTATAAAAAATCAGCTGCTTTAGGAGATAGTGATGCACTGTATCAATTAGGTTTATTATCTGAAACAGGTGTCGCTACGACACTTGATTTTGCTAATGCGACCAGTTATTACCAACAAGCAGCAGCAAAAGGTAATGAAAAAGCCAAGCTTGCACTGGCACGGATGTACCAATATGGCTTAGGTATTCCTAAAGATAATGAACAGGCAGGCCGTTTGTATGAAGAATTGGCTGCAAATAATAATGCCTATGCACAATATCAATTAGCTCAAATGTATTTAGATGGTCTCTTGGGTGAGCGTAAGCCTGAGCTAGGAAAGAAATTATTAGAACAGGCCAGCGCAAATGGCAGTCAACAGGCTCGTAAAATGCTGCAGTGGATGGATGCACAACAGCAAGAGCGCTTCAGTTTCATTGAACCCATTTCCATGAACAAAGTACCCTCTTTAGCAGATAAATCCGCTGATTTAATGTACTTTGATGCCTTAAGTGAATGGAATAGTGGTGATGAGACTCATTCACGCATGATCTTGGATCGTTTAAGAAATCAATTCCCACAATATGTGCCGGCCAAACGTGCTTATGAACAATTAAATCAGCAGGATATTGCGTTCTCTGGCTGACTCAAATCGAAGTAACGAGTAAAACAATCACGCCTTCTTGAACGATGGCGTGATTGTTGCCTAACGATTAGATAAACATGCTTTCATTCAAGTAGATTCGAATAGTAATAATCACGTTAATTAACTTAACTACAAGAGCTCAATGCTTAATAAATTGTTTAAAAAATATACATTCATGTTATTCTTAAAACGGCTTTTTAGTATGAATTTTATTCACAAACCTTTTGATAAATAAATTAATTAGGGGAGTGGAGCTATTTGAGGGGATAGTATGTCATTCAGTAAAAGCGGCAAGGGGAACCTACCTAAGCTTCCGACAGAAATGTTGAGGGAAAGAGCCCAAAAAGAGGCTACACATGAGGTAGCGCAATTGCAGAGCTTACAACAAAAAGTCAGGAGAGACTTTCGTACTTGTTGTCGGGTTGCTAAAGAATTAGCAGAGCAATTAGATTTTAATGTCTGTGTTTATCACCCTGCAGGGGAAAAAAGCTATCATAGCCAGTGGGACTGCTTGGCTGACTTTGGCGTTCATGATCTAAGTGATCCACCCTGCGGGGGAATAGTCGTCTCTGTAGACTCATCTAATGAGAACCTTTGTAATGCTTTAAAGAGTATTGGTTTTAAAGAGTATGCCAAAGATTGGTCCTCAGAAGACAGAGGTGTCTCTGCTCTGCTTATTTCACCTTGGGATAAACAAGATGGGGTTCACATGACAAAGATTGAGTCTTTACCTGAGGATTTGGAACACGCATTAAACGTGAGTCCTAGTGCTTCTGTATAAGTGATTGTCCCTGTGATAGCTCTTTCCCAACAAATTTTTCTGAAAAAATAATTTTTGGTAGAGGGCTGTAGTTTTGTCTAAAAAAGACTTTGAGAAAAGAAACTTCTGTTTTTGATAGAGGAACCGAACCGGGATTCCCGGTTCGGTGTGTTACGTTACAGACTTAGAGCGACGGAAACGCCGAGGTTAGGCAGCCATAGCTTTAACACGCGCGCTAAGGCGGCTTTTAATACGGTTAGCTTTATTTTTGTGGATTAAGCCTTTACCAGCTGCTTTATCGATAATGGGTTGTGCTTTAGCATAGGCAGCACGAGCAGCTTCTTTATCACCAGCTTCAACCGCTTTAAGAACATTTTTAACGAAGGTGCGAAACATAGAACGCGCACTGGCATTGTGTTGGCGTAGCTTGATGTTTTGGCGCGCCCGTTTGATCGCTGATTTAATATTTGCCACTTAAGAATCTCCACTCATTTTCAGATGTCACAAAAGATGGTAATCATGCACAATGTGCCAGAATTTGTCAATATACCCAAAGAAATAGGTAAAGATGGAACTGAAG
>NZ_CALJ01000308.1 GCF_000308315.1 Legionella tunisiensis
TTATTAAGGGCAGTTGACAATTCGTTAGCTTGATTGCATAAGCGCTAAGATAGTAGAAATGTCAACAGCCCTTAGGTTTGATTGTGTTAGGAGTTATTATGGAATTTGTTAGCCGTTATGTTTCTCATCAGCCTGATGCCCAAGGTTTGGTATCTTATCCCGCTGAAGAGCACCGTATCTGGCAAATTCTTTATGAGCGTCAAATGAAAATTATTCCAGGGAGAGCCTGTGATGAGTTTATACAAGGTTTGCAAAATCTTGGTTTGACTGCTGAACAAATTCCCCAATTACCTGATGTGAGCCGTCGCCTTCAAGCACTTACGGGTTGGCAAGTAGCCCCAGTTGCTGCGTTGATTTCAGCGCGTGAATTCTTTGAATTATTAGCTGAGAGAAAATTTCCAGCAGCAACTTTCATTCGTTGTGAAGAAGAAATTGATTATGTGCAAGAACCTGATATTTTTCATGAAATATTCGGGCATTGTCCTATGTTAACTCACCCTGTTTATGCTGATTTCGTTTGCAACTATGCCCGCAGGGTCTTGGAGTTGCCGGAAGAAGAATGGCCTCTTTTACAACGTCTATTCTGGTTTACGGTTGAGTTTGGTTTGATTAAAACACCACAAGGGCTCCGGGCTTATGGCGGTGGTATCTTGTCTTCAATTAGTGAAACCGCCTACAGTGTTGAGAGTGATGTAGCAATGCGCGTGCTCTTTGATCCGGTCGTTGCTTTTCGTATGCCTTATCGCATTGATATGTTGCAACCAGTCTATTTTGTGATCGACGATTACAAAATTTTGTATAAATTTGTAGAGTCTGATATTAATAAGCTTATTCAACGCGCAAGAGAATTAGGTGAATACCCACCGCTTTTTCCAGTGGATAAAGATAATCCCAACATTCATATTCTTGCTTGTTAAAAAATTAATAACGCTTGAGTGTAGCGTTTTAGTTTGCGCTAAATGTATAGCGATAAAGGTTTTAGATGGTTATGCTTTTGGTCATATCAGAAGATAATTTAAGAATTGATGGTACAAAGGAATGATTAAAATCAGTTCTAATTGTAATGACTGGTCAGTCTTGTTAATATCGGAGCATATCTCATGTTCATTGGCGATACGGTCAAGGAGCAACGCTTGATTAAAGTTCTAATTGTTGATGACCATGCTCTGGTGCGGATGGGGATTCGACGATTATTAGAGGATTTACCCGATGTGGATGTAGTTGCTGATGCAGAAAGCGGCGAACAAGCATTAATGTTGGTTAAATCTCATAAACCTGATGTGGTTTTACTCGACATGAAAATGCCGGGAATTGATGGCTGGGAAGTAACTAGACGGCTCAAGAAATCGAATCCGCAAGTAAAAGTCATTGCTGTCACTGCTATGTGTACTGAGCCAATGCCTACAAGAGTTCTGCAACTTGGTGCTATGGGTTATCTGACAAAGGAATCTGGTGCCGAAGAAATGGCTGCAGCAATCCGCAAGGTAGCGAAAGGAGAAAAATATTTAAGCGCCGAAATTGCGCAGAAAATGGCAATTAACAGTTTGGAGGCGGTACAAGACTCTCCTTTTGATTTGTTGTCTGAACGAGAAATGCAAGTGATGTTGATGATCACGAGTGGTATGACTGT
>NZ_CALJ01000307.1 GCF_000308315.1 Legionella tunisiensis
GCTTATGGTTTTAAAAATATAACCGATACTTGTTATAACGTTATGGTTGAAAAGCCTAATCAGCAGTCTGTTATACGCATGGCGGCCAGAGCAAAATTGAAAAACAAAAGAAACCTGTGTGAAGGGTATTTGTTTTTTGATCTAGTCCATCCTACTTTGCCGGCTCACCAAATTATGGCAGAGCGCGCCAAAGGCTTTTTGGATGCGGCCGGAGTTCAATTTACTGATTAACTGTTCTACATTCTATACTTATATACCCAAGGCTTTGCTGTTTTGCATTAAGCAAAGCCGTGGATCCTATCTCTCCTGCTATAATAGTTAATCTTTGAGTAGGCTTAGGGAATTGGCCTCACCAATTTTGGTCTCGGCAGGAATTTTGCTTCATTTAAAGCTCAATTCACCAATGGAGTAGTTATGCAATTACTTCTAGGGTTCTGCTTGTTATTATTTGTAAATTTTTCTGGCGCTAAAGCAGCCGATTTAGAAATTCAAGTTAAAGGGCAAAAAATAATGTTGCCTTACTGGCCTGCCACAGGCAAACAATTGCAAGGTGGCATAGTGATGGTGCAGGGCGAATTAGCTAACGAAGGTTTCTTATTACTTAATAATCTCGCGCCCCAATTTGCTCAACTTGGGTGGTCAGTGCTTTTAATCAATCCTGCTGGGCAGCAAGGTTCTATATCTTGGATTGAGCAACTTCCCGAGGCTTTATCCGCTTTGCGGCAGAAAGTGAATAACCGCTTGGTGCTATTGCATTATGGCGACCAGTTACAAATAGTAGTTGATTATTTCAGCAAGCTACAGTCAAAACAAGTTAATGGCCTGATCTTGCTTTCTGCTTTTGATCAATCTGAAAAAAAGACTTGCCGGAATTATTGCAAAAAATAACGTTCCCTGTGGTTGATCTTACAGGCCAATTTGATTACCAGTTGGTTTTGGAGCAAGCGGCTACTCGCCATGATTCGATGCAGAATAAATCTTATATCGCCACTCAAATCCCCGGTGCAGACCATAATTATTATTATACACAGCAATTATTAGTGGCTTATTTGCATGGATGGATGAAGAAATTGCGATTCGCGTCACCGGCACGACCACCTATTATTCTCGATAATCGATTACTTAATGCGTCAAGGCGGTAGAAAATCTTTTACCATCCTTTGCTGGTACATATTTGTTCATATGCTTTGCGTATTTTTTGCGTTTTATCATTAGCAATTTTTATCATTTCTTCGGGTAGGCCTTGGGCAATCAATTTATCCGGATGATTGCGGCTAATTAATCGCCGATAAGCACTTTTTACTTCTTGTTTACTGGCTGTGTGGCTGATTTCCAAAATTGCATAGGCCTGTATGAGGGTATTCTGTGGTGGTGCCTGATAACGATAGTTATTTTGACGTGAAGAAGAGTGTTGATTGGATGATTGTCTGGAGCTCTGATAGCCAAAATCTTCGTAAAAACGATATTGTTGATTCAATGGAGCGAATCCCAATTTCCTGAATATAACGTCGAGAGCCTGCAATTTCATATTGGATACACCATCTGTTTGTGCAAAACGATATTGAATATCCATGAATAATTTTAATAGTTCTGGGTTATCTCGGCATGCATCCTCTAAAAGGGTCAAGATGTGGCTTAAATTAAAATTCGCTGCTTTGCCTTCATTAAAGAAATGCTTAGCGAGTGTTTTTGTTCATGATTCAAGTGCATTTCGTCCATAAGTGTTTTAGCCATTTGAATTTCTTGCTCGGAAACACGTCCATCCGCTTTGGCAAGATGCCCCAGGACTGAAAAAGTTGCTTCAAAGAAAATTTTTTGGACTGCCTGGCGTTTTTCTGAATGATAATACCAATGAGGACGGGTATAGTGGCTAACGATGCCGCGATCAAAAAAATTACCAATGAGAATCCCAAAGAGTGCTCCGGCTGAGCCTCCAATCAAGTAGCCAAAAAAAGCACCGAGTAGTTTTCCCCACCATTGGTGATTAGTAAAAAATTGCCGGAAATTCATTTCGCTCTGGTTTCCATTAGTACAAAATAGTTATTTGGTATTTAAGTGTAATTATACGCCTTGTATTATTAAAAAAGCCTGAAATCAAACAATCAATTTTCAATATCTAAGTAGTGGGCTTGTTTTAGGTGTTTCCAATACCGTCTTTTCGGGAAGATTTTTTGACAATTATGGTTAAAAAAAGTATATTTCGACTGAAATTTAGCACGCAATGCCCATTAATCGCTATCGGGAGAAAAAATGAAATCTATCGTTCTAACCAAATTTGGGGATGTAGATGTTTTTGCGGAGGCTGTTTTGCCAAAGCCTGAGGTTAAACCAGGCCATGTATTAATTAAGGTGGCTGCTACCAGTGTCAATCCGCTGGATTATAAAATGCGCAAAGGTTATTTTCCTGATTTGGTAAAATCTTTTCCGATGGTTTTGCATGGTGATGTTGCTGGTGTCATTGAAGAAGTAGGCGAGGGCGTTGCTAATTTTTCTGTGGGCGATGAAGTGTATGGTTGTGTTGGCGGCCTTCTTGATATGGGAGGCGGTTTAGCTGAATATGTACTTGCCGATGCCGATTTAATTGCGCTGAAACCTAAAACACTTTCCTTGATTGAAGCGGCTGCCTTGCCTTTGGTTTCTCTAACTGCGTGGGAAGGCTTAGTCACCTATGCTAATGTGCAAAAAGGACAAACGGTCCTCATCCATGGTGGTACAGGTGGTGTCGGTCATGTCTCGATACAGTTGGCTAAATGGCTGGGAGCGACAGTGTTCGCGACTGGTTCATCGGCTAAAAAATTAGAGCTTGCCAAACAATTGGGGGCTGATTTTGCTATCGATTATAAAAAGACAACGATCGAGTCTTATGTTGCTGAATACACTAACGGTGCAGGTTTTGAGATTGTTTTTGATACGGTAGGCGGAGACAATTTCAGTGAATGTTTCCAGGCAGCTGCTCTTTTTGGTCAAGTGATTTCAATTCTTGCTGCTGGTAATTATGATTTAGCTCCTGCGTTTTTCAAAGGCTTATCCATTCATCTGGTATTACAGCCTTTACCTCTCATCACTGGTGTTAAGCGTTCTCACTATGGAGAAATCTTAACTAAAATAGCGACGCTAGTCGATGAAGGTGCAATTCGACCTTTAATCGATGAGAAAAATTTAGCATTAATCAAGTTGGGGCTGCCCATACTCATCTTGAAAATGGAAACGCTCTAGGAAAAATTGTGCTTACTAATTTTGCTTGATTAAATATAGTGCCTTATCTTTGTCCCTGTTATAACTGCGTACGCATCCAAGGTGCGTAGTTATTTTAAAATGTATTTTGATAATGATGTCGTGTACTTTTTCTTAAATTGCTAACCCAAAAGAGTAAAATAAATATATACTTTCCTTTTTTAGGTGGTATATCAGATTATTGATGTCATTTTCTACGTCATTCCGAACAAAGTGAGGAATGTCCTGAGCATTAGGCGAGCTCTCACTGTATTCGAGATGATGTGGAGGATATGCATCAACCAATCTGATACGCCGCCCTTTTTTAAATAAGGTAGTTTATGCGACACGTTTATTCATTCTTAATGTATTTGCTGACACCCTATATGTTATTGCGACTATGGTGGAAAGGACGCCAATTACCAGCTTATCGACATCGGATTTTAGAGCGTTTTGTTTTAAACGACAGAAAGGATATCCAGGTTGATATCTGGGTTCATGCTGTTTCTTTAGGTGAGGTGATTGCAGCTACACCCTTGATTGATGCCTTGCTTGCGAAGCAATGGACGATTTTAGTGACGACAATGACACCTACTGGTGCAGAACGAGTGCGGGCGCGCTTTGGTGAAAAAGTTATTCACCAGTATATGCCCTATGATTTACCTGGCGTAACCAAGCGATTTTTTAAAAGAACGAAGGCTCGCGTAGGCCTCATTGTTGAAACAGAGTTATGGCCTAATATCATTCATTATGCCTATAAAGCACAGATGGATCTTTTTCTGGTTAATGCTCGCCTATCCGAGCGTTCTTATCAGGGATATCGTAAGGTTAAATTTTTATTCAAACCGGTGCTAAATCAATTTAATGCTATTTTGACACAAAGTGAGGATGATGCTAAACGTTTTAGGGCCCTAGGTGCGGCTGAGTCCAAAGTGATTGTTTTAGGCAATATGAAATTTGATTTGCAGACACAAAATATTAACACAGAGCTTTTTTAGAGTTAAAAGCCAGTTGGGGAGCTGAGCGTGTTGTAGTCATGGTTGCAAGTTCACATGAAGATGAAGAAGAGCTGGTATTATCACGTTTAAAAAAATTGCAAGCTGGGATTGATAACATGATCCTGTTAATCGCTCCTCGTCATCCAGAACGCTTCCAGAAAGTATATCAATTAAGTGTCCAACTTGGTTTTAATACAGGTCTGCGTAGTCAGAAAGAAACACTAAGTAAAGAGAACGAAGTGGTCATTCTAGATTCTTTGGGCGAGTTATTAGGTTTTTATCAGATCAGTGATTATGCGTTTGTTGGTGGTAGTTTGGTGCCAGTAGGCGGGCATAATGTATTAGAACCTATTGCTATGAAAGTCCCAGTTCTTAGTGGAACACAGGTTCATAACTTTAAAACTATCTGTCGTGATTTGCAGGCTGCACAGGCTATCGAGTTGGTGGAGAATGCAGATGTTTTGATCGAGCGAATTATTGCCTTGCATCAGGATGAAAACAGAAAAAGAAATCTGGTGGTCAATGCCACGACGGTTCTCGAAGCTAACAAAGGAGCTGTGGCACGCTATGTAGCCAAGGCTCAGTCAATTCTCAATGCTTAAGGCTGCGTAAAGAACTGGAGACGTAGAAATAAGTAAGCATTTAACAAGCAGAGCTTGCGCTCTGCTTGTTAAGTCTAACCGCCTTGGTTTTGTCGTTCTTTAATTTCAGATAAGGTCTTACAATCTATGCACAAAGTTGCAGTAGGACGTGCTTCTAAGCGCCGTAAACCAATCTCGATACCACAAGCTTCACAATAACCAAAATCTTCATCGCGAAGTCTCTCGAGAGCATCTTCGATTTTCTTAATTAATTTACGCTCTCGGTCACGAGTTCTGAGCTCAAGACTGAATTCTTCTTCCTGACTAGCTCGATCAGAGGGATCAGGGAAGTTGGCAGCCTCATCTTTCATATGAGTTACTGTTCTATCAACTTCTTCCATCAGCGATTGACGCCAAGCAAGCAATATTTTTTCAATATGTGCTAATTGCTTGTCATTCATATATTCTTCGCCTTCAGTTTCCTGATAAGGAGCTATTCCCATACTGCTAACGGCGTCATTTTTCACGTTTCGTACACTCTCGTTGGTTGAATCGGTTAATTGCTCTGGCATCTATGCCTCCTTGTTGCATCCTGTTCAACAAGCCACTATGGCATGCGATTGAAAAGCGCTAGGTATACCAAAAATCATTCTAGTCATCAACTAATAATTCGCTTGCCGCCACTTACTCGGTCATTACCTTGCCAATCTTGCCAGCATTGAACCTGTACATATCCATATTCATTAAGCATAGACATTACCGCAAATTTTTGATCAAAGCCATGCTCTAGTAATAATAGCCCGCCAGGCTTAAGCCTAGCAATACTATGTTTAATAATGTGTTTTATAGCAGTCAATCCATCTTCACCACTGACCAACGCCAAACTTGGTTCGAAGCGTACATCACCTTCAGCAAGGTGGGGGTCATTGGCTGCAATATAAGGAGGATTTGTTACAATAGCATCAAAAATGTTGTTGCGCTGCTATCTTATCAAACCAATCAGAATGGCAAAAACAGACATTTGTTAACCCCAGACGCGCCGCGTTTTCTTCAGCAGTTTGCAAGGCACCCTGGCTAAAATCACAGGCAGTAATTTGCCAGCCAGGATGCTCTGAGGCGAAAGCGAGGGCAATAGCACCACTGCCTGTCCCTAAATCGAGAATTTCTGCCTGTGGTTTATTAGCTAACTGAGTTAGAGTCAGTTCAACAAGAAGTTCTGTCTCTGGACGAGGTATTAGCGTATCCTCGCATACTTTTAGCGGCAAGGACCAGAATTCACGTGTGCCGGTCAAATAAGCGACAGGAACACCTTGCGAGCGTTGGTCAATGAGGCGTTGATAGGTCTGCCACTGAGCTTGAGTTAAGTTTGCATCAGGGTAGGTATAAAGATAGGTGCGTGTTTTGAGCAAAACGTAGGCAAGAAGAATTTCTGCATCCAGACGAGCACTGTCGCTCTGTGTTTCAAGCTTAATTGTTGCTTGTGACAGAGCGCTTTTAATGTCAATCATGATGACCTAATTCAGCAAGTAATTCAGCGTGGTATTCACGCTGTAATGCTTCAATTACAGGATACAAATCACCTGCAATGATATCAGTGAGTTGGTAAAGTGTCAGATTAATGCGGTGATCGGTTAAGCGTCCCTGAGGAAAATTATAGGTGCGAATCCGTTCAGAACGATCGCCTGTTCCTACGAGCGATTTACGTGTTTGTGCCTGTTGTTGGCGTTGCTTGCTTTGCTCAGCATCGAGTAAGCGTGTTTTTAACAAGGCCATCGCTTTTGCGCGGTTTTTATGTTGAGAGCGCTCATCTTGACATTCAACCACTACCCCTGTTGGGAGATGGGTTATACGAATAGCGGAATCAGTTTTGTTGACGTGCTGTCCGCCCGCTCCTGACGAGCGATAGGTATCAATACGCAATTCATCATTGTTAATTTGAATGTCATCGATTTCTTCAACTTCCGGTAAAATAGCCACTGTACAGGCAGAAGTATGAACGCGTCCCTGTGATTCTGTTTCTGGTACGCGTTGTACACGATGCGCGCCGGATTCAAATTTCAATTGCGAGTAAACGGCGTTGCCACTAACACGTGCGATGACTTCTTTATAGCCACCATGCTCTCCCTGACTGGCGCTGACTACTTCAACTTGCCAGCCTTGTGTTTCAGCATAACGACTGTACATACGAAATAAATCACCGGCAAAAATGGCTGCTTCATCTCCACCGGTACCAGCACGCACTTCAAGATAAATATTTCGTTCATCATCCGGATCTTTAGGAATCAGATGCCATTGCAATTGCTCTTCCAGATCATTGATTTTTTCTTTGGCGCTAGCCATCTCATCTGCTGCCATTGCTGCGAGCTCGGCATCCTCTCCATCAAGTAATTCTTGCAATGAAACGACATTATTACGAGCCTGGATATAAGCATCATAACAGGTGGCAACAGGTTCTAGCTGAGCATATTCTTTTGATAAATTTTTAAATTGATTTTGATCGGCTATTACTGAGGCTTCTGAAAGTAAACGGCTAATTTCCTGGAAGCGCTCGAGCATTTGCTCTAATTTTAATTCAAGAGATTTCTTCATAAGGAGACTGTACTAAAGGATTAAATAAATAGCGCGCCAAATCAAAGAGTTCTTCACGCCCGTCTAAAGCCACTTGGCGGAGGCCTACAGTGGGATGATGGACTAATTTATTAACAAGCCGCTCGCAAAACTCGTGCAATACACTATCTTGACAATAACCTGCTGATAATTTGTTCTGAGCCCTTTGTAATTCTTGTTGTGCTAATGTTTGCATATGGTTACGGTAATCACAGATGACATCTTTGGCACGTAATGAACGGTGCCAGCGAATATAATTATCCAATTCACAATCAATGAGTTGTTCGGCCTGCAGGGCTGCAGAGCGCCGCTCGTCCATGCCTTTGGTAATCATCGATTGCAAATCATCGATGTTATACAGATGAACAGCTTCCAGCTCACCCACGTCTGCTTCGATGTCACGGGGTACTGCTAAATCAAGAAAGAACATTGGATTGTGTGCCCGCTTGTTTAAGGCATGTTCAACCAGACTCTTATTAATAAAGGGCAGCGGGCAAGCGGTTGCAGAAATAACCACATCAGCCTGGGAAAGGTATTGGGGGATATCACCAATAGTTAATGCCTCACCGCCGAAATCGCTCGCAAGTTGTTGAGCATGTTCACGGGTACGGCTCGCAATTAAAAAGCGCTTAACACCTTGTTTATGCAAGTATTTGGCAACAAGCGTTGCTGTTTCGCCGGAGCCAATTATAAAGACTTGCAAGTCTTTTTGATTGGGAAATAACTGACTAATTAATTGCACTCCAGCATAGGCAATAGAAACAGGGTTTTTACCAATTCCACTACGATTTCTAATTCGCTTACTTGCACTGAATATGTATTGAAAGACAGAGCGTAAATTTGTTTTCACTGTTCCTAACTGACATGCATGTTGATAAGCCTGTTTCATTTGGCCAAGAATCTGTGGCTCGCCAAGCATCATTGAATCCAAACCACTGGCAACCCGCAAAGTATGACGAATACCCTGGTGGCCATGGTGAATATAAAGATAGGGTGACAATAATTCTGGTGCCAATTCATGTTGATAGGCAAGCCAAGGTACTATATTTTCTGGTTCCTCTGTGTCGCAATAAATTTCTGTGCGATTGCAAGTAGACAACATTGCAGCTTCGTTGACTGCGGGTAAACGAACCAGTTCGTGCAGTAGTTTATCTTGCATAGCAAGAGGCAGAGCGACTCTTTCACGCACGGCTAGTGGGGCAGTTTCATGATTTAGTCCACAGGCGACAAACACCATAGATTTAATTTAAAGGCAGCAGAATATCAGGGAATTGTAAACTATTGCCCGATAAATTTGTAGACTTTGGAGCTATATAATAGTCCCTAATCATAGTCCAAATCCAAAGTAGGTTGAGGTTTCTGTCTCTGGTACTTCTTTTTTGGGTGATTCTGTTTTCACTTTGTAGTTACTTGTAGTTAAAGCGACTGCTTCCGTAAGGCGGTTAACTGCTTGTTCTGCTTGCTTGTAGAGAACCGTAGTAACCCAATATAATGGTAGGTCTGCCACGTGAGCAAGGTCACTCTGAAGCTCGCTCATGTTACTTAAACCAATCTCAGCCAATGCAGTCTCAACGGATTTACCCTGATAGGCATTGTTTATCATGGCTTCTGAATGAGGTATTAGTTTTTCGGCTATAATCAGTTGAAACAAAGCCTCTTTATATAAGAACGCATTTCGCTCCTGGTTGGCTAGTGTATAAGTGGTGATAGCAAGCAAAAAATAACCAGGTGTCCAATATAATTCCGCAGCTCTCGAAGCGTAGTAGAGAGCGTCTTTCATGGATTTTCGAGCAAGGGCTTGTTTACATAAGCCACTAAGCGCAGGAAAATAGCCAAGATAGGCAGCCAGTTGTAGGTACGCTGGTGCATAACTTCTATGTATATCGCGTTCGGCTTTAAGATGTTTTTTGTATTGCCCATAGACACAGAGACCTTTTAATAATTCAAAGGTATGTAGAGTTGATTGTGGTTTATACTCATGAATTGGTTTGGTTGTTTTAGGAATCTGTCCATTTTTTGATGGGTTAAGTCCACAAAGACGCCATAGTTCATTCCAGAAGTCATCCAAACTAGGATGCTTACAGAGGGTGTTGAGTCGCGGGTTACCAAGGGCAGCGCTAACCAAAAGAGCCAAGTCGATTTGTTCAATTTTTTCAATCTCGCTGGCTAAGGTTATTTCTTCTTGAGTTGAGAGACTTCTTTGCTCCAGAACTGTACTTAATTCGAGCAAAGGCTTTAAGCAAGCTTTTTCATCTGGCGTTAGCTCTAAAAATTGTTGTAAAGTCTGGTAGGGCATTAAACTGACTCAAGGTCAAGTGAATAGTGGGCACATTATACCCTAAACCAGTAAAATAGCACCAGATCAATCAAAAATTATCAATTATACACAGCGATCTCAGTGGGATTAACTCTATTTTCATCCACTGTATCCACTTTTTTAGGTTCCTTATCGCTTTCTATAGTGATAATAGGTAATTGAATATTCTCGTCTTCCTCATCTCTAAGAGCCTCAACAAGCGTATTGAACTCACCCTTACCTCTAGTGGGCGGAAGACTAGGAGTGCTTCTATTAAAGAATCTATCAGAGCTGTCCGAAATCTTGATTTTAGCCTGTGGTTTTTCAACTAGTACAGTCCCACTCATTTCATCTTTTTCTCTGACAGAAACGCTAATTTCTTCTGGTACTATAGATGTTGGCACAGAGACTAATTGCGACAGTTCTACTCTCATGCTTGGTTCTACTATTTCCTCAATATAGAAAGGAACGTAAGCTTTTTTCAATGCTTTCAACACGGGTGCAGGAACTTCTTTTGCTAGAACATCAATATCTTCAAGCCCAGTAGGTAACTGACTGCGGATTTCAAGAATTTTATCCACGAGTTTCAAACAAGCTTCCGCAGTTATTGTAGTTTTCATCGTTTCTCTAATGATTTCATAGAGTTCACTACGGCTTGCACGATTAATATCGGGAAGATCATAGCGGTGAGAGGATTTATCTGTTGAAATAAATTTTGTTGGATAGAGTGAACGCAGTAGCTCTACCATTTTTTCTATCATAATGGAACTACGGAAAATACCGACGTTTGCTCTGCTTTCTCGCGGTAGAGTTTGTGCGTGCTTTAGTCCAACATCAATAAATGAACGGCTGTCATCCAGACCTGTGCCAATGACGCCAGCAGCCCCCCAACACATAATAGTGCCATCGCTTGAATGGGTACCAAGAGGAAGGATTTCAGTTTCGGTTAAATCACTCAATTCTCTTTCCAACTGGCATGGTACAAAACCTTTTAGAGAGCGAGTTAGCGGATGTGATTCTTGCCCAATGGCAACGACTAGTTGATCACAAGTGAGCGTTGTGACTACAGGAAGTATCACTGACTTACGCTGTTTTACAGGTTTACCGAAGGTGAGCTTTACACGATCTGTCTTATCAAGTTCTACCGTGATTAAATCACCAAGTGCCATTTTTGCAAGTGGATTTTTATCCAAATCAACAAACTGCCTGTTGAACATATTATTGGTATCAAAATTTCCACCATCACGGGCTACCCAGACAAAGGATGTAACCTCGGGTTGGCATCCATTGAGTATATCAAGAATCATAGCCGCATTTCTGGCTCCGCCACCATAAAAACAACATTACCTTTTAAACGGGCATCACCGTTATCTTGACCATAAATTATCTTGCCAGTACTTAATAATTGTTTTGACTGAACAGAATCAATTTGGGTTGTTGTTAATTTTCTTGTAGGACCAGGGCCAGTACAAAGATCGATATGCGCTGTATAGAGGTAAAATTGAATATCAAGGATTTTTACCGAAATACGATGAGGGAACCCATCTTCTTCCCAGGCTATACTACCGTTGTAAGTTGCTTTCGTTTCTATAGCGATCGCTGTTGCATTTAAAATAGTCATACCAAGATCACGTTGGGTACAAACCGTTGCATGATAAAAATCATTGGCCATCGTGTATTGATAGGGATTGCGTTTGGTAACTTCATCGCGAGAAAAATCTTCTGAACGAGAGCTATATATCTGCGGGGTTTGTACTTTTGCTGGTTGCCCCATCAGGGTATGACCGTCTTTACGCCATTGATCCCAACTTAGTGGATCATTAAGGACAATCACTGTAGGCGTACCATTTTTATTCTTTTTCTCACGTAGTTCGCTGGGTAATTCACCGTAAAGCATAGTGCCAGCAACACCTGCGCCAATCACAATACGTTCATAAGTTATAGGGGTTGGTTGAGTAAGCATCACTTTCTCTAAAGCAAGCGATTTGAGCTCTTGTTGTGTACGTGCTTCCCGTCCGAGAGTTATGTTGGTATGTACTCTTAATTGCTCAAACTGTTTTACAGAAGGACTATGACCTATTTTTAATTTAAATCGTGCAAGTGCTTCTTTTTCTAGCTCGACTAACTTCAGTAATTCATCTAACTCGCTTACTCTTTTTCAATTTCAATTAATCTTTTCGCAACGTTTTTACTCAACATTTTTACAACTCTCTAATAAATTCGGTGATTTTTTAGACCATTTCTTCAACTATCCTTATTGTTATGTGAAAAATTATCTGGATATTTTTGCATATCTTTGAAAAATAAATACAACGCTGATAATTAATACGCGCTGTATATTACTAATTAAGTCTTAACGAAATATTATGAAAATATTAACGAAATATTATGTGTAGAATTTATTGAAAAATGAGATGAATATATTTGTATGTTTTACTCAAGTACTTTGCGCTTTCGCCGCTAACAGAGGTAGGTGGATTTTGCACAGGAAGATTATCCTGATAGGAGTATATAGATGGATATTATTTTTCAAGGCAAACATAATAGTGAAGAAGCTGCTGAAAGCTTATTAAGTGTATTGCGCTTGTTTAAAGAGCGTTACCATATCAGTCAGTTTCGCGAAATGCATTTAACAGTAACGTTAGTCGATGATCAAGGGGATGATGTGGAGTTAGTGGATAGCGAAACTTCGCAGGCCTATCGAACTTTTGAAGTATATAGAAAAGGACATGAATTAACTGGACGGCGTGGTCAACCCATGTTGCAATTAGTAGTCGATAACACACGTTAACTGGGGGGTTTGATGATTCTGGCTTTATTTGCCATTGCACTAACTCTGGTTTTGGTTGTGGGTATTCATGAAGCTGGCCATGCAATTGTGGCAAAATGGTTTGCGGTAAGAATTCAACGAATTTCCATTGGTTTTGGTAAACCACTATTAAGCTGGCGAGGAAAATCAGGTTGTGAATGGGTTTGGTCTATCTGGCCGCTGGGGGGCTATGTGCAATTACTGAATTCGCGCATTCAGCCTGTTCCAAAAAAAGATTTCAACGATTGCTTTGATAAAAAACCGGTATGGGTACGTTGTATTATTTTACTAGCTGGTGCTGGTGCAAATCTGCTAACAGCCTGGCTCATGCTAACTATCATGTTCACTTTAGGTTATCAACAAAATGCTCCGGTTATTCAAAAAATAGTTCCAGAAAGTATAGCGGCTAAGGCAGGTTTTAAAGCGGGCGATCAGATCACCTCAATAGCGGCTAAAAAAACACCTTCCTGGCAAGACGTAGGTATGCGCCTTATCATGGTTCTTGGTAAAGCTGAGGTCATGGTAGATGTTCTTGATGACGAAAAAAATCGCGGTCCCTCACGCTTAATTTACAAGGATGGACATACAAACGTGGAGCAGGAACGTTATTAACGACCCTTGGAATTGAACCCGCTCCATTAAAGCAACATCGCTATCAAGTAAAAGGACAACCTCTTTTAAGCTCGATTTGGCAGTCTATTGAAAAAACTGGGCAGTTATTGATTTTCTTTTTAGTCATATTAAAGCAGTTGCTTACAGGGATGATCCCTTTTGCGGTACTGTTGGGGCCGATCGGTTTATTGGCTGCATCAGCAGGTTCTTTTATGCAGGGACTTGCAGTTTTTTTGTATTTCATTGCTAGTTTGAGTCTTGCTGTTGGTCTGGTCAATTTATTTCCTATTCCAGGACTTGATGGTGGTTCAATCATTTATGCGCTTGTGGAAAAAATTCGTGGAAAGCCAGTGCCCATTGCTTGGGAATTACTTCTTCATCGTTTAGCAATGATTATTTTTTGTCTTGTTAATACAACTTGTTTTGAATGATCTACAACGTTATTTGACCAGTTAAGTGCAGGGACTGTTTACATCTCTACTATCTAGGCGCTTATAACTTGATTTTCTGCGTTTCGCTGCTCACATACTCACATGGATGCATCCACTGTGATGCTCAAAAATCAAGTCACAAGCACTCAAGTTAGCGAAATGTACACAGTCCCTTATCAACTACTTGTGCGGGCACAGCACCAAACATCAACACGCACGATTCCTCGCTGTTTGAAACGCTTTGCTAGTTCATTCACAGTACTGCCGGTCGTTAATAGATCATCAATGAGTGTTATATGGTTATAGTTATTTATTTTAACTTGAAAGGCCTG
Organism: Legionella tunisiensis; assembly: GCF_000308315.1. Lineage (GTDB taxonomy): Bacteria > Pseudomonadota > Gammaproteobacteria > Legionellales > Legionellaceae > Tatlockia > Tatlockia tunisiensis. Next base: position 13,880 of record NZ_CALJ01000307.1, read on the forward strand.
GCGTAAATTTTTACGACGCTGTTCGCTACTTAGATTAGCTTGAGGGATGGTATGAATAATTTTTTGCAAAGATTGAGTTCGCAAGGAATTTTGAGTTGTTTTGCCAATAATTTAGCGAGTTCAGCTGCTTGATTAAAACCTCTTTGTTGTAATCGCTTGGGATGGAGCGGGACAGGAACTAAACATTGTGTTGAGAGTGTTTTCTCTGGCACGGCATCCATCATAAGTTTAGCTAAAAAAGTACGGAGATAGAATGCATCGCGATATTTGAATTCGTGCACTAAAGTTCGTAGTGGTTCCTCGAAATAATAACGAGTAATCGTATGATCAAAAGCGGGCTTTTTTTAGAGCAATCACCGCATATTAGGAATTTGGCATCTGATAAGGGAAGGGCGCAGTAATAACAGGCATAATCAATTCGCTTAAACAAATCATTACAGTGTTGGCAAACAGCAAGTGGGTCGCGATGATATTGCTGGCAAAGAACGCAGACCGAGGGCAAACGCAGTAACTGTGTTATACTGGTAATTTTTTGGCGCACGAGCGTTGGATTCCTGTATAAACTCTTTCCATTGTCCATGATGAATCTGAAAATAGAAATTTGCAATACCTTTAATAGGCATGCTTTTGAGTATGAGCAGGCAGCAAAAGTACAACATGAAATTGGTGAGCGCTTATTTGAGCGTTTACACTATTTAAAGATTAATCCGCGTTATGTACTTGATTTAGGTTGTGGTACGGGAATTTTTTCTGTGTTGCTTAAAAACAATATCCACAAGCACAGGTTATTGGCTTGGATTTAGCCTATGAGATGTTAACCTTGGCCAACAAAAACAAGGATGGAGGCGCAAATGGCATTTAGTCAATGCGGATATGACAGCACTACCTTTTCCCAGTGGTCTCTTTGATTTAGTCTTTGCTAATCAAGTGATTCATTGGGCACACCCTTTATCGGCTGTTTTTAGAGAATTAAATCGAGTCATGAATATCCAGGGTTGCTTGATGTTTTCAACGTTAGGCCCTGATACCTTTAAAGAATTAAAGCAAGCTTGGTTTAAAGCGGATAACTATGCCCATACCAATGATTTTATGGATATGCACGATATAGGGGATTGCTTGCTGACTGAGCGTTTTCTTGACCCCGTTGTGGATATGGAATTATTAAAAGTACACTATACCGATTTAAAACAATTAGTACGTAGTTTGAAAGCGCAAGGGGTACGCAATATTAATCAGGCGCGTAATGCAGGGTTAACGGGGAAAAATGCCTGGCAACAATTTGAAACCGATTATAAAGCGCTGTGTACTATTAATGGTAAATATCCACTCAGTTATGAAGTAGTTTATGGACATGCTTGGAAGGGAGAACAACGACGAACGGGCGAAGGTACTGAAACATTCATACCTGTTACGCAAATTCGGCGTTTAGGCAAATAAGCAGGGGCAGTTGCTCCTAATAACGGGTTCTAAGTTATGAAAAAATCTATTGTTTAATAGTATTGTTGTTTGTTTCCTTTATGGCTTGTACTGGTTTTGCAAATAAAAACATAGCGGCTGGGAAAATAAGCAAGAATATCGATGACACGTTAAAAAAATTTGGTGAGAATATAAATATCGGTATTCTTGTTCAAGATGCAAAAACTGGGAAGGTACTTTATAAGAGAAACGCTGATCGTTATTTTATGCCTGCCAGTAATGAAAAATTATTTACTGCTTTCGCAGCATTAGAGTCTTTCAGCGCTGATTTTAGTTATCAAACACGTCTTTTGGTCGATAAAACTAAATTAAAACGGCGTTTTGCAAGATAATATGTATATCCAGTTTTCTGGAGATCCTAGGTTGACAAGTGAACAGCTCGAGCAATTGCTTGGCTCTCTTGTTCAAGCCAAGATAAAACGAATTAAGGGTGCTGTCATCATTGATGATACAGCGTTTGATAATGTTGCTATGAGTCCTGGCACAACTTGGGACGATAAGGATTTCTGTTGGGGGGCTCCGGTTAGTGCTTTGAATATTAATCAGAATTGTGTGAGTGCGACGCTTGTGCCTGCAGCCAGGCCAGGCGAGCCAGCAAAGCTTGAACTACCGGTTTATCCTCAACCCATCCGTTTTATTAATCGAGTGACTACTCAGGCACCAGCAACGAAAGATTGTGTTATCAAAGTCAAACCCGAAGCGGATAAAACTTATACGATTAGTGGCTGTATTAAAACAAATGCAGAGCCGCAAAATGTAGCTATGGCAATTAGTGAGCCGCGTGCTAATGCTCGCTCACTAGTGACTTATTTATTAAAGAAAAATCATATCAAGATTAGTAAAAAGATAGCGTTTGGAAAAATTCCTTCCTCAGTTGAAGTTTTTGCAAAGCAAGACTCAGTACCATTTAAAACTTTGGTTACAACCATGTTAAAAGAGTCTGATAATGGTATTGCTGAGTCATTATTTAAAACGATAGGTGCTTCCTATGCACAGGAGCCTGGAAGCTTTACCAATGGTAACGAAGCTGTTCGTGCCATTCTCGCTAAATCGCTGTCTCTCGACTTGCCTAAAACAACGCTTATTGATGGTTCAGGTGTATCGCGTTATACGTTTATAACGCCGCAACAAATTGTTACATTGTTGCAGAAGGTTTTTTCATCCGATTATGCTGCTTATTTTATCTCTTCGCTACCGGTGTCAGGAGTTGATGGAACGCTGAAAGATAGAATGAAAGAACCTTTAACACAGGGAAAAGTACATGCAAAAACAGGTTCAATGACTGCTGTTTATTCTTTATCGGGCTACCTTGAAACCAAGACGAAAAGAACCCTTATTTTTTCAATTATGATTAATGGTTTTGTTGATTCTCCAGAAAAATATAAAGCGTTGGAGGATAAGCTTTGTGCTGTATTGATAAAGTCTGGTTGATGATTTTATTGCTACAGTTTTTTACAAGTCTTGCACAATTAAGCAAAGCGCTATAATTTAAATCATCTCGGTTTATTTAAGGGACGAGTTGACAATTCGTTAGCTCGTATAACTTCGTATAATGTATGCTATACGAAGTTATTACGAGTCATATTAAAGCAGTTGCTTACA
>NZ_CALJ01000306.1 GCF_000308315.1 Legionella tunisiensis
GCTTCCTGTTGTTGGGGTTTACCCTGTTGCGAGTCAAAACGATGAGCTTGATAGGTTGCAACTAATTGATAATTTTAAAAAAATCATGATGTTGTAACAGTTCGGTGAGATCATTCCCGCGTTGCCATTGAGGATAGTAGGTTCGGATAACCCAATCTGGTTTTACCTTTTGTTGTAAATCTTGTGCATACAAAGGTAGCGAGCGATGAATTCTGGTGCTCGTCATTTCGGCATTGGTTAAGCATTGACTATCGATAAATTGAAGATCTTTTCTCGCAAAAAAGGGAATGATTCCACAATCAGCCAAGAGTATTTTTGCATTTACTGCCGTGTAGCGGTTTAAAAATTCCGCAACTTTCATACGTATAGCTGAACGCTGTTGATAATGTTGAACGTCTGTATCGATGTTCGCTATTTTCCTGGTGGGAATAAAAGATGAGTAAACAGCACGATGATTAACATGCAGAGTAAGGTGTTATTTTTGGCTGAAAAATGAAAATTATTTAAAAATTCTTTCACCCCCAAAACGGGTAATAGGCTAAAGACACTAAAAGCGGCTAAAAAAAGGCGGTTGTAATAAGCTATAACCGGATCAGCGCGACATAAAAGCAGACAATACAACAGTGATGGTAGCCAAAGTAGTAGATGCCGACAGTCTTTACGAGTAAATAAATAAGGTAGACTTAAAATCAAGCAAGGAAAAAGAAGGTATAAATAGTCATTGACTAGATGAAAGCTGTGAGTGCTAATGATCGCTTTACAGCGATAACTATTAGGCAGCAGATGGCCAAAGTAAATAAGACGCCAGCCAAAATAAATACTGTAGGGCAGGATAAAACCGAGAGTAAAAATAATAAACATACTTCGTAGTTGATAGGATGGGTGCTTACAGCGCGATTGACAGCAGATTAGGAAAGCAAAAGGGGAAATAATCCATAACACCCCTTCAAAACGTGTTAATGCCAATAAAGTCAAGCTCAAGCAACTTATTAACCATGCTCTGGAGTTATAACGATTCTTTTTTAAAGGGATTGTGGGATCCTGTAATTTACTGAAGCCAAGGGCAGATGCAGTTTGCCAACTCATGAGTAAAGCCAGAGCAACAAAAAACTGGTTTCAAATCCGCTGACAGTCCACCAGCTAACGCCTTGATAATGGCTAAACAGATAAACAGGCAGCATAGCCAGCAAAGGGGATAAAAAAGTTCGTGCGAATTGGTAAAGAAAAATTAAGGCAGCCAATAAACTTAAACTTGCAAAACATTTAACAGCGGGAATTAAAGGTATGCCTAGCTTGAGAAATAATGACGCAAGCAGGATCCAGAGAAAATTGGAATACCCTTCAACCGGAGGAGTACTGGGATGCCAGCGAAAACCCAGTCCATTAACCATGGTCTGAGCATAGTGCCAGCTAATAAATGCATCATCGGTGGTAAAAGGCCACGCATGGTATAACGCATTGCCTAATTGCAGCAAAATAAGAGCAGCAAGCAAGGCGATGAGACAAGACTCCAGGGAGACTCTACGAGCATTCAAACGATTTTAATCCTTTAATTTAGTTGAAGATTGCT
>NZ_CALJ01000305.1 GCF_000308315.1 Legionella tunisiensis
GTGAACAATGCATTAGACCAAGTGCCAATTCGTTTGCCGTGTATATCAAGTTCCGATTTAATAGGATTTTTTAAACGGGTCATTAATTGTCCATTACTGGTGCGGTAAGGTAAGCTAACAAGGTATTGAGCTCGTATCTCAGGAGTAATTGAAATCGCACCAATACCTAAATCAGCTTTTTGCTCTTTTACCATAGCAAGTAATTTTGCATAGCCAACGGGGATATAATGGCAATCAGCTTGTACTTTTTTACATACAGCATCCATAAGGTCTACATCAAAACCAAGAAAATGATTATTATCTGCGACAACGCTGAATGGGGGTACATAAGATAGGATAGCAATTTTCAGGGTTTCAGCGCTTGAAAAGGTTGTGCTACACAATAGAAGGATTAGTGCAACAAGCCGCATAGAATAGTCCTTTATTTAATCTAATTTAACAATAATTTGCTCAGAGATGATTGTCAAAGAATGCATCAGGATTGAAATTGGAGCGAGGCGATGGCAATAAAAAATTTCCTTGGATCATCCAACGTTTACTCTACGTGAGAAAATTCAAGAAATTAATAAAGATTTTTTAGCTGATTATGGCTTTAGTTATTTTCAATATTTAAGGTGTTTTGACGATGGATCTATAAGTTTGCTGACTAATAACACAGGTCTTATTGAATATTTCCAGCATGTAGATAATTCTCCTGTTGTTTTTTCTTCCTTTAATAGTGAATATAAAAATTCACATTCCTATTGGTTTTTATGGGATGAGGTTTTGCCAAAATTTCCCGTGCAACTAGCGCGAGAGAAATTTCATATTCATAATGGAATTACTTTAGTAAGACGTTCAAAAAATTATTACGATATGATTGCCGTTGCTTTGCCTATAGAGCACGACAATGCGGGATCATTTTATTTAAATAAATTAAAAATTATTGAACAATATATCAATGATTTTGATAAACAAAATAAAGAGTTAATTACGCTTATAAATAATAATAAAATAATTCTTCCTAGTTCTTATCGTGATGTTAATTATCAAAAAATTTGTTTAACAAATGGACGTATTAGCGTTACAGGGAAAGAAGGTTTAACTTACCTTACTTCCCAGGAATTAGCCTGTTTACGCCTGTTATTACAGGGCGCCTCTTATAAAGAAGCCGCGCAATTACTCAATTTATCTTCCCGTACCGTCGAGACTTATATCGATAGAATAAAACAGCGTACCGGCTTTTTTTCTCGTTCCGAGATCGAGCGCGCTCTTTTATGTCCGTAGTAAGCACGGACAGAATTCTTATTAACAACCCTTTATACTGCCGTTTGTACTTGTCGGGATATAGCCGTTAGAAGAGAAGGATTAATCATGAAAATTCAAGAAAAAACATGGGCAGAAGAATTATTTAAGAAATTTTGTGCTGGATACAAAGCGCGTGATTTGCCTTATTTACTTAGTTTGTTTACTAAAAACAGCACTATGTGGGGCTCAGGCATTGATGAATATCGAGTCGGTTTAAAACAAATCGAAGAGCAGTTATTGCGTGATTGGAGTCAATCAGAGTCTAGTGAAATTCAAATTCTCTCTTTTGTACCAGGTAATAAAGAAGGTTTATGGTCAGCCGCTCTTTGTGAAGCAAAAAGTGACTATTGCTGGTAAGGAACATCTTTTCTCCCATTTAAGAGGAACAATCGTTGTAGAAAAGGAAGACGACTCATGGAAAATTGCTCATATGCATGCTTCTTTTCCTGACTATAGAAATTTGGAGGGAAATTCTTTTCCTGCTCAGCAATAGCAATTGATCTATTTATGGTGGGGAATTGCTTGATTCTCCACGATTTCTGATTTGAATTAATAGTCAGTTTTCTGAATTAAAAGTATTTTTGCCAGTTTATCGCGAGCATATATTTTGTAGATAAAATCAGCTTCCTGTTG
>NZ_CALJ01000304.1 GCF_000308315.1 Legionella tunisiensis
TCGTACACTGGATGTGTTGTACGAATCCCACATTGGACAAAGGCAGCGCTAATTGCTTGTAAATAATCTTCTTCACTGATCTTCGATTTTACGATAACAACAATTTTCTGCTGCTTACCCTGACTTTCGAATAAGAGATTATAGCGTTGCACACCAATAGGATGAGAACCTCTTTTAGGATGTTTGAGTGCAAGTGCCATTTTTTCACTGGCAGAAGGGGCATATTCTGCTTCATGAATAATTAAAGTTGGATCACAAAGCTGTTTCTGCAAACAAAATTGAAAAAACTGTTTGGTAAAAACAAGACCTATTTCCGTAGTCTTAACATAAGTGCTGTCCATAAAAATCCCTTTATCAAGTAGTTCTAAAAATCATTAACTCAAGGTCGGAGTACATGCATCGTCACAAAAACGTAAACTACGTTCAACTTGGATAGTTGCATGGTGAATATTGTATTTTTCTCTCAGCATGCTAACTAATTTTTGCCGTGCTTCATCACTCAATGGCAACTCAGGCATAAAAAGGTGCACAGACAACGCATTCTCTTGTGTACTTATTGCCCAGATATGTAGATCATGTACCTCAACAACGCCAGCTTCTCCTTGCAACGATTCACGTACATTAGTCCAAGAGATCCCTCGCGGAACCCCATCAATAATTAGGCGAAAACTGTCGCTAAAAAGCGCCCAAGTACCCTTGATAATAAAAAGAGCGATTAGTAGGCCTACAATAGGATCTATCCACAGCCAATTGGTCCAATAAAGAAGGGCCGCTGATACCACTACACCCACAGAAATTAATGCATCATAAAATAAATGCAAGAAAGCCGCGCGAATATTTAAATCATCAGCCCCACGCCAAAACAGCACTGCCGTTGCTCCGTTAACTACAATACCAATACCAGCTACAATCATCACTGAAAGTGCGTGAATTTCAGTCGGTGAAAACAACTTATACATCGCTTCCGTAGCAATGATCCCACAGGTAAATACTAATAATACCCCATTGGCCAGTGCAGCTAATATTGATGTTTTCTTCATACCGTATGTGGTGTAGGCCGTAGGTATACGCTTCAATAATCCGTTCGCTATCCAAGCTAAAATTAAACTTAGCACATCACCAAGATTGTGCATGGCATCCGCTAACAAACTAGTCGAATTGGCTATATAAGCAAAAATAATCTGGAAAATAACAAATAACCCATTGGCAATAATGGCAATCAAAAAAGCTCGATTAAAATGAGGAACACTATGATGATGACCATGCGAATGCTCATGTGAATGTCCCTCTTTCTCATCGTCATGCTGATGAAAAATCATAACCGCTCCTTTAATTTTCTGCTGGTTCTGCTGAAGAATTATCGCTTTGGTTACTATAATAATTTATTCCAATTTTAATCCGCTCGCGACTATTTTGCTTACGCCAGGCATTTGTATCTCGTAACGAATAAACGCAACCACAATATTCTTGTTTATAAAAATTTTCGCGTTTGGCTATTTCATACATTCTTTCTGAGCCGCCATTCTTGCGCCAATTATAAGTCCAGTATTCAATATGCGGATAACGGCTAGCAGCACGAATCCCTGAACTATTAATTTGTTCCATATCTTTCCAACGAGAAATACCAAGCGAACTGCTTATCACTGGAAATCCATGCTCATGAGCATAAAGTGCCGTACGTTCGAAACGCATATCAAAACAGGCTGTACAACGTTTTCCACGCTCAGGCTCCCATTCAAGTCCTTTAACTCGTGCAAACCAATCATCCTTGTCATAATCCGCATCAATGAAAGAAATGTTATGTTTTTTTGCAAACTGAATATTCTCTTCTTTTCTAATTTCATATTCCTGCAAAGGATGAATATTTGGATTATAGAAAAAATAGAAAAGTTAATTTTTGCAAATAACAAAGCTTCCATCACTTCACCTGAACATGGCGCACAGCAGGAATGCAATAATAATTTGTCAGCTCCATTTGGAAGAGTTAATTGTTCACGATTAATCATGGTTACCACTCGATAAATTAATAAAATGTTCACGATAATAGACAAGTTCAGCAATTGAATCTTTAATATCGTCAAGTGCCAAATGCTTTGACTCTTTCACCACGCCACTTAACAATTGCGGCCGCCAACGTTTAACTAGCTCTTTTAACGTACTCACATCAAGATTGCGGTAATGGAAAAAGGCCGCCAACTCGGGCATGTATTTATACAAAAAACGTCTATCTTGGCAAATACTGTTGCCACACATAGGTGACTTACCCTTATCCAAATATTGTTTAAGGAATGCGATTGTTTGCGCTTCTGCCTCAGCTTCTGTCGTTGTAGTTTCCTGTACTCGTTTAACTAACCCCGATTGATTATGTTGTTTAGTATTCCATTCGTCCATGCCTGCAATTAAGGAAGGTTCCTGATGAACCGCAAGAACAGGGCCTTCTGCTAAAATAGTAAGATTTGCATCAGTGACAACAGTAGCTATTTCAATGATACGATCCTTTTCTGGTTCAAGGCCGGTCATTTCTAAATCTATCCAAATCAGATTATTATTGTTTTTCATGTTGTTCCCAAGAATTCAAAATTAAATCGGCGCAAGCAACTCGCCGTTGATGTAACGCCTCTTTAATGGCTTCTCCCTGATATCCCTGCACTATCAAAGTTTGGGCGGAAATTTTACTACACTCTTGTAGTAGGTAACGCCAGTTTTGCCCTTGCTTATAATCAATTTTTCTACCGCAACCCTGAGCATCCGCTTCACAGACAAGTAATAATTTCTCAAAAAGTTGTGGGCGACGAAAAGCATCCGTCTGCTCAAAAATTTTAACTATTGTTTTTGCATTCAACTCAAATAAACGGTGAATAGTTAAATGAAACCGCGATACCATGATCGCAAATTTACGGTAATCCACAGGAATTCGCAAACGTTCGCACAAAGCGTCAATCGTTGGAATCCCCCGCTCCTCATGTCCGTGATGTTTTGGCCATTCAGCCATAGGTGTTGCGGCTTTTCCTAAATCATGCATAATAGCCGCGAAACGTACCATCGGATCATCCGACAATTCAACTGCGGCACTCAATACCATCAAGGTATGTACGCCGCTATCGACCTCAGGGTGATAATCTCTTGTATTAGGTATACCAAAAAGTGCATCTATCTCTGGTAACACAACTTTTAATGCAGCACAGGCTCTTAAAGTTGTGATAAATAATTCTGGATTTTTTCCATTAAACTACGTGACCATTCCTGCCAAACACGCTCAGCAACCAAATGACTTAGTTCACCGCGCTTTACCATTGCATACATTAAGGCTCGCGTGTCATCTGCCACTTTAAAGCCTAAATGGTGGTAACGCGCTGCAAAACGGGCTACTCGCAAAACTCGAACTGGATCCTCGATGAAAGCCGGTGACACATGTCTTAAAAGCTTAGCTTGTAAATCAGCTTGGCCATGGTAAGGATCAATTAGCTGGCCGCTTTTAACATCTTGTGCCATAGCATTAATTGTCAAATCACGCCGTTGCAAGTCCTCTTTTAAAGTAACAGTTTGTGAAAAATTACACTCGAAACCATAATACCCGGGTGCCGATTTTCGTTCCGTTCGAGCCAAAGCATATTCCTCCCGGGATAAAGGATGGAGAAAAACCGGAAAATCACGACCAACCTGCTGGTAGCCTTGTTGCTTCAATTGTTCTGGAGTCGCTCCAACAATAACCCAATCGCGCTCTTTTACAGGATATCCCAATAATTGGTCACGGACAGCCCCTCCCACCAAATAAACTTTCATTAATATCTGTTTGCCTTCATACTGTACAAGTTTAAGATCCTGACAATTATAGACTATGTTTAAAGCATGAGTAAAAGACGAATCAACAAACAACAAGCAACGCGCATTGAAAAAATGCAGGCCGAATATCGTCAAAAAACTGATATGTCAGACAAAGAGGGTTTAGTCCTTACTCGTTTTAGCCGCCATGCTGAAATTGAAGATACTCAGGGAAATCGTATTCATTGCTCTATTCGCCCTAATTTAGATTCTTTAGTTGCCGGTGATCGTGTCATCTGGCAAGCTGAAGGTAGTACTCAAGGCGTAGTAGTGAGTCGTTATCCACGTCAATCTATACTGGGTCGCCCTGACAAGCGAGGACTATTTAAACCAGTTGCTGCCAATATCAGTCAAATCATTGTCGTTATCGCAGCAAAACCTGAACTAGCATGGCCTTTATTGGATAGTTACCTGGTTATGGCCGAGCATTTAGCCTTAGAGGTTTGTATTGTTTTAAACAAAAACGATCTTCCCTGCGAAACTATTCAGCAAGAACTCATAACTTGCTATAAACCACTCGGCTATCCCATCTTATTTACCAGCAAATTTGATACCCAAGGTTATGAGCTACTGAAGAAAACTCTCCAGCATCATACCAGTGTCTTTGTTGGGCAATCAGGTGTAGGTAAATCGTCTCTCATTGCCGGGATTTTGCCACACGAAAATAACATTCAAACAGCAGAAATTTCAGTCAGTTCAGAATTAGGCTGTCACACAACAAGCAATTCACGTCTCTATCATTTACCGAGTGGCGGAGCTTTAATTGACTCACCTGGTGTACGTGAGTTTGGCCTGTGGCATATGCCCATTACTGAAATCACTCAAGGTTATCGCGAGTTCAAACCTCTTATTGCTCAATGTAAATTCCGCAATTGTAATCACAAAGATACACCGGGTTGTGCAATTAAAGCGGCTCTTGATGCAGGGAAAATAACGCAAAAACGCTACGACAGCTTTGTTAAAATTACTGTGCAATTTGCCAAATAATTTAATTTGGCAATAGACTAAGCGAAAGTCGCCAACTCAATAGCTACATGTTCATCGTCTAAAGTTATCTTTCTCTCTGGGGAAGTCTGAGCCGTTATAGGCGTACTTAATGTTTGTAAATACCCTGACATACTATCGGATTGCAATTTACTGATGGCTAATTTTTCAATTTTTTCTGTAAAGTACTCACCAGGCTTTTTATATCAACTCCAAAAATGTCTTCTTTAAGCATTTCAGTTAGCTCACTGTAGAACAATTTAAAAGCACCTGGATTCGCGCCAAATAATCCGATTTTCCTTTTACAACCTTCACGTGCTCCACAGCTAGCTAAACGATGTGTCAAAAACTCCCGATTTGCTTTTAAATACTGATCAGAACCGATAGGAGTAGATCCTTTTCTTAATTTTTCCAGCATGTTAGCTCGATCCTCGGCAGGTAATGCAATATTATTTAACAGCTTATTAAATTCAATATTAATACGAGCCCATTGTAACTGAGGATTTTTAGGCTGTAAGGAAGTTTGCACGATTTTTTCAAGGAAATTTTCAATTAACATCCTTGATTTAAATTGTCTTTTTGACAACAACGACCAAATTACCGTAAATAATTGTTCTGGCTCAAAACAGGTATTGTTTTCCTTAGCAAAAATTGACTGATCTTCTATGCTCTTCCACCATTGCAACGTGTCGTTATAACGCGTCAATGAGGAAAGAAAACCATTTGTCGCCGTTGCTCTCTTTACAATATTTTCCATTACAAAGGCATAAATGAAGCGACTCTGTTTTACATCTCTTTTTTCAGTGAAGGAAGAAAGGGCATTAAATAACTCTATACAATTAGAATCAGGAACATTATTCGATTTATCCCACATCTGTAGAGAAGTACTTGTAAAAGGTAAATAACTAAAACCATGGGTCATTAACGACACAAGAATAATTAAAGATCTTCGAGTAGCTTCTTGCTCACTTATCTCATCATATTCCCGATAAACTTTTCTTGCTGAAACACGGCGTAAAGAATCAATTTCAATCTTATCGTCTTTTTCTATCTCTCTGCGAAACTCAGCTTGCGGATTATAGTCTAAAACCAAGCGCAACAAATATTGTCCATAAACTGCAATACAACCCCGGTCATCATCATCATATTTATGCTGAGTCTTTTGCATAATTGTTGCAAAAGAAAACTGCCTGGCACGATGGGTAATTCGCTGCTTATATAGTCTATCTAGCTCTGCCTGCTCCAATCCTGCAATATACTCAAGAAATTTTATATAAGCTTTATCAGCTACATCTAGTTGTGTTTGGCTAATGTCATAACCAAGCAATAATCCAACTGGATTTAAAGTACCATTAACTAACTCTCTTATTGCTTCAACAGTTTTTACGCTGATACCCGGATCGGGCTCTGTCTCCACGATGCGGCAGAAATAATCATAATAGCGAGGAACTGCAAAGCGTAAACGAGACAATTCTAGCTGCGTTAATGGGCATGGAGGGTTTTCACTACACTGATAAAAAGTTCCGTTCGCCTTATGATGATCAACAAGGTGTTGAGCAAGAATTAACTTTGTCCCATTATCAGAAAGAATCATGTGAGATAAGGGATAGATTGTAAATAACTCTTGTGTAACTGGATCATGGTCCAACTTTAAAGTTGGGATTAGCAACTTGTAGTAGTTAGGGTGAATATGCCCTGCACTTGCTAAATGACGCGCTAAACATATCCAACTGCGATTTGGCTTATCTTGTCTTCGTGTATAATCATTTGGCGTATCAATTATGCTCTTCCAACGCAACTCATAAATTCCTTTTATCTGCTCAATTAGCTCAGGCTTAATCTCATCTACCTCATCAAGCTGCTTGAGTAACTTACTTATCTCCGGCTTCAATGGATCATGGTCATCCAGATCTAAACCCTGAATTAATTCACGTAATTGGGCAACTTCAAAATATTTTCCTACTTTTAAAGATTGGTAAAGTGGTTGCAGCTTTTCATGTTTACCAACCAGAGTAGGATCAAATTTGCAAAGCCATTTTGCCACTGCAGTCAGCTTATCACCCAAATCATCGGTGTTATGCATGCAGTCAAGCAGAATTTCAATTAAGTAACAGCGATTTTCATCCTCTAAATCGATTGAGGTTCCATACAAATGATTAATATCCTCTAAGGGACAACCACTGAGGGCTATAGCAAAAGTTTTTATATTTCTTTGAAATTTTGTAAAATCTTTCTTGCCACTCTCAACCGCCTCATGATAATTTTCAATAATTTCAAGTAGGTTAGGTAGAAGATGAGTAGGCCAATCGCCGCGGCGTTGCCAAGTGGGGCCCATCACGCGAAGTACGTAATCCCAAAAGCTGGCATAATTTTCATTTTTAAGTTGAAAAGCTAAATCGTCGCCTCTCTTACAACGAATTCGATATAATTCACTGAGCGTCAAAGCCCTCGGTTTAAACTGTTTGGCCATATCATAGGTAGCCAACTGTCCTTTTCCGTGCTGCAAATGCTCTAAGAGTCCCAAAATTCTATGCCAAACACCATCATCACTAAGAAAAATTGCACGAGTATCAGGAGCTTGTTCCAAGCGCGAAAGTTTATCGGGATCCACTAGATTTTTAAGTGTTGGAATCAACAGTAACAAATAAGGCATCTTTAATTCGGCAGCTAAATCTTTAGCCAATGAAACCCAAGCCGTGTTCACTCCCCCCGGGGTAAAAAGTATAATCATTCTCTGTATCAGCTATATTTTTCCAACGCTTGGCAAAACGTGCTTGAATCCAAGCAAAATCCTCTTCACTTAACAGGCTGTCAGGATCTAAAAGAGGGGGCAGATCACCAGTATATTCCTCCAAAGGATCAACATTAGATGGAGCTGGAGGAGATAGCAGCTCACCAGAGACTTCTTCCAATGGCTTAACTTTAGCAGAATATTTTTCTTGAAAATCGTTAAGAAGAGCTAAATCATCCTCACTTAGTTTATCTTTAATACTCTCTAGAGCATTAATAAATTCCCGAATGCGGTGGACTAACATGCTACTCTACTTCCCCATAAAATGGTAATTAATACTACAACATTTATATCTAACCAACTCTCAGTTCATAAAATGCTGTAAACATTGTCTTGAGCGCAGATAGATTAACACGAATCCTATTGAGAAATCATTAGTCATTGCTGATTAAATATACAAATTAAATAACTAACTACTAAAAATTTTTAAATTGGGTGATTATGTCAAAAATTAAACAGATTTTTAAGCTGAAAAAAGCGGCTTAAG
>NZ_CALJ01000303.1 GCF_000308315.1 Legionella tunisiensis
GGGTTTTGCTTTGATTGGCGCAGGTTATCTACTCTTGGAGTCCGATCGTAAATATGCCAGTTTGTTACCTGCAGCAGGTATTATTATTCTTTATTGTACTGTTTTTGCTGCCCATAGACTTTACTCACTTGTCTCATTTCAAACAGCACTGGCAATGACAATTCTTATTTCATCAGTCTGTATTGGGCTTTATATAAAGATTAGGCATGATATTTACGCAATTATAGCAGCCGTTGGTGCTTACACTACTCCAGGCATTCTAGGCCTTCATGTAACCACTGTATTTTCTCTTTACTATTTCATTGTCTGCTCACTCACCTTTGCAACCATTTCAATCTGGGTACAGTCACGCCTTCTAACTATGATTACAGCCTACCTAGCTATTCTTGTCACAGCGTTAGTTGGATTTCATCTGAATAATGATCCATTGATTGCGTTCATACTGGCCCTACATTTTATTATTTTCTCAGTAGGCACTTATTTTTATACTCGTCTAACTAGTCAGCAACTCTCAGAAAAGGAAGCCTGGAGTTTCTTTCCCGTGCTGATTATATTCTATGCCATGGAATATTATTTTATTGATCGAATTGAGCCCGGACTCGCCCCCTGGATCTCGTTAGGCTTTGCCGGTCTTCTTATAAGTTTGTACCTTTATACAAAAAATGGGTTTCCAACCTTAAAAGCGAATCAGTAATTGTTGCTTTTACTACTGTCGTTTGTTTTCACTCGATCTATCTTGAACTCTTACCTGTAGAACTGCGGCCTTGGCTCTTTGTGCTAATAATACTTAGCCGTGCCTTGCTCCCTGTGCATTATTTAACAACGAAAAAACCATACCATTTTCTGATACCAACAATTGCCATACTTACTATTTTAGCGATGGAATACCTTAGAATGCTTGCTCATTTGATGGCTGATTTCAATCTTTCCTGGTTCATTGTTGCTACAGCTTCCTTTTGTAGCATTTGGGTATTACTGGCAAAACATCACGAACGCATTGCTCATAAAGAGGAGTATGGATATCTGTTGTTAGGCTTAGCCCATTTGCTTGCGATCTCAGGACTGTATCAATTAACCAATGATTATAATTCACTGGCGGTCTCCGCTTCCTGGCTTTTCTATGCTATTTGTGTGATGGGCGTAGCTTATTTTCGGAAAGATAAAATTGTGGCTAAATCAGCTCTCTTTGTTTTGGGGTTTGCCGCAGGAAAAGCGCTTATTTATGATGCCTCTGCAACACCAACAATTGTTCGTATTTTATGTCTGATGCTAACAGGAGTGGTTCTATACGGCTCTGGATTGCTTATTAGAAAAATTGCCGAGTGGACAAATGAATAACTTGCTATCGTCGGAGCAAAAAACTCAAATGTTCAAGACATCTTCTTTTTAACCAGTGATTTCCAAACTCGCTGTAGCGAGGGAAATGCGAGGGGACACGGAGCACGAAACAAAGTTTATACACAAATACATGAGGATTCGAGCGCTGTATTGGCGAAGTAATTTTCGCTACAGTAGAGCGAGATTGGAAAGAGATCCAATGAATTTGACGCTAGCATGAGACCTTGTTATAACTAGTTGAGAATACTCATAATCTTTAGCCGGTTATGTTGCGTTATGAATCAAATACATAATTGAGATCGGGTAGTCGATGGCGAAATACGATATACATGACGCGTTACCTAAGAGCGAGAAAGCGACCTTATCAAAAACAAAGGATAATTTTCCTGATTTTATTAATACTGCCCTACAGCGCTACTTTAAAATACGAGTACAGCAATCCTGGCAAGGAACTCATATTCTAAAAGGCAAAATACCCACAGCAAACGCATTAAGTCTTGCCAGTAATGATTATTTAAGCATTAGTCATCATCCACAACTCATTAATGCTCAAATGCAAGCTATACAACAATATGGCAATGGTCCAATGCAATCACCTGTTTTTTAAGTGATGACAGCTTGCTTACTGCTTCTGAACAACAATTTGCGATCTTAACTAATTATCCAGCCGCCCTGCTCTCTCAATCAGGCTGGTGCGCTAATATGGGCTTGATTCAAGCGCTGGCCTCACGCAACCTGCCTGTTTATCTCGATTTCTACACTCATATGTCTTTTTGGGAGGGTGCCAAAGCAGCCAATGCAAAACCAATTCCTTTTAAGCATAATTCAGTTCAATCACTGAGCAGACGTCTAGAGCGTTATGGTCCAGGAATAATCGCTGTAGACTCTATTTATAGCACGCTAGGTACGCGGAGTCCTTTAGTTGAATATGTACAACTAGCCAAAGCATTTGATTGTTTATTAGTTGTTGATGAATCTCATTCTTTAGGTATCCATGGCCCAAATGGCAGCGGCCTTGTGGCAGAACTAGGGCTTTCTGCTCAGGTTGATATCATCACTGCAAGCCTTGCCAAGGCAATATCAGGTCGCGGTGGTGTTATTGCTGCAAATCAGAAGTTGATCGAACTAATCCGCTACACAGCCCTACCCACTATTTTTAGTTCTGCATTAGTCCCACATGATTTAGCAGGCTTTAATGCCTCACTTGCTATTATTGCTAAAGAAGAATGGCGCAGAACTAAATTGCATGATAACGCGGCATTTCTACGTAACGCGTTACTACAACATGGATTTGATTTAAGTGGCAGCGATTCACAAATCATTCCTCTTATTTCCGGCAGCGAGGCAAATACAATTTGGCTGCGGAATAAACTTGAAGAAGCGGATATTCACGGAGCAGTCTTTTGTGCCCCGGCAACCCCAAAAAATAAAGCACTGATTCGCTTGTCGGTCAGTGCTAATCATCAACCAGAACAGTTAGCCAAAGTGGTTGATTGCTTACTGCAATTAAATAAAAAAGAACGAGACTTACCACTTTTTACAAACTACCAAGAGATTTAATCCAATAAAATTTCTAGGCTGAAAGTAACTCTTCAGCATCTAGCTCTTCTAGATGACAATGATAAGATAAAATTTTCTCTTGTCGTACATCAAACAATGCTGGACCTTGTACATAGGCATAAAATAAACTTCATTCGAAACAAAACGCTGGGCTGGCACCAAACAAGTTGCCCAATCATTGCATTGAGGAGCCAGAGTATTTGCTTGCCAAAAACAAGGAATCTGCTCACCTGTTGCCAGTAGATCCAGGACCTCTTCACTGGCTCCACTATCCAATGCTAAATCATAGTGTAGCCGCATATCTGATTCACTTTTAACAACGAGGAAGCTTACATTAGCATCATCATCAAGTAATAAAAACTACCGGAATTATCAGCTAGATAATATTCAACAACACCTTTTTCCTGACGAAGCTGGCGAAAAAATTCGGCAAATTTTTTATCATGTAAACAACTAGGAGAAGTAACTGACAACATCCTTACCACCATATCCGACATGGCTTGAAAATAATGTAATTGTAAATCATAAATACTTTTAGTGATTAACTCTGCTACATTCGGATCACTCTTATGAATATAACGATCAATTAAACCTTCATTGAACGCTTCTATAGCGAGTTTCTCATCAGCTTTCCCAGTTAAAAGAATTTTTTTAATATTAGTGTTCTCAATACGACGGCAGAATTCCACCCCATCCATTTCCGGCATCGCATAATCAACGACTACTACCGAAATTTCCGAGAACCGACGAGAATTGTATATTTCGGCATGAATAGCTGCCAAATCCAAATTAACGGTATGATTTGTCAGAGGACAATTTTTGGCCTCTGTATATTCACTCAAACAGCGTTGACTTAACAAATCCAATTCACAACGTTTTTTGTAAATACAATCCAGGGCATCAAAAGGAGAATCAAACACTCGATAGGCCAAACTTTCATCCAACTGCAGTACAAAATTCAGTAGGAAATCACGACTATCATCAATAAATAATGCGGTGCTTGGAAAATAGCAGGTAGGAATCAAGAACTGTGGCATAGCTCCTCCTGAGCAAACGCTCTTAGTACACTGTAAGCCTTAAATCATCCTGTTTTTCAGTGCCGGCAACGCACTTAAACATTCTCACAAAACAAGCATGAGTATTACAACTTGCATATAAGCTAACACAGTTGTCTTGTTTTCCCAAAACAAAAATTAGAGATCAAATTAATCATTATGGTTAATTTCAACCATAACATCCTCTTATGGCAATGCAGGGAAAGTCAAAGCAAATTGTGTATATTTTCCTTCTTGTGCCTCGCAGCGAATATCTCCGCCAAAACGATTCATAACCAACTTACAAAAAGACAACCCTATTCCAGTACCCATAAAAGTCGTTGTATAAAAATGGTTAAACAAGCGCGTGAGTTGTTGTGGCGACATCCCCTTGGCCGAATCCTTAAAAAAGGGTATTTACTTTATCGCCTGTCTCTGTCCATATCAAAATATCGCCTTTTTGCGTAGTTGCAATAACATACAAGGCATTTTTCAGGAGATTAAAAAGCACATGCTGCATCAATAATTTTGAGCCGGTAAAAACAAAATCTCCCTGCCAGGTTATTAATGAGCGTTCATGATTTGATTTAAAAGGGTATCTTGCCATAGCCTCAGTTAGGCAATCAGCCATTGAACAAAGCTCTAAGGTACAGTTCTGTAATGAATTTTCTCGACCAGCCTTAACCAGTAACATATCTATCATTGTATTGGCATAATCAATTTCGTTAATGATGCGCTCACTTACATCTTCTAGTTGTTGTAATCTTATTTCCCTAATTGTAGTAGTCAACAACGCTTGTTCTTTAGCAACATGATAAGCCTGAAATAATTGAGGCATGTAATAGGTCAAGGCTTTTGCACCGCTTTTAATGCCCAACAAAGGTGTTCGTAATTCATGAGCTATCATACCAGCTACAGCGGCCATACCAGCCAATCGCTGCTGTTGTAACATAGCGGTTTTATAATTGACTGTTGAACCAACAATAATTACAAAGAATAACACCAAGGTCATTTCGATATGTTCTTCACCAAAATACAGCTCCGGTGACATAAAATAATAACAAACCAAGGCAAGTCCCCATCCCAAAACCAACAGCACCGAAAGACTGAATAAATCAACTAACAAGACCAGTAAAAATACGCTGCACAATAAAGACATCGCCGAGATGGCATTAGCATGATTCATTAAAAATGAATAAGCAAAAAAAAGGATAGCGTATAAAGAATCGTCAGAAACCAATACCAAGGCATATAGGGTTTGCTTGCTGCAGGCCAATAAGGAGTTAACATCAAACCTAAACCCAGTAAACTGCCTACCAGGCGCAATCCCAACGTTTCATAGGGCTGCGGAAACCATGCTGTCCAAATCCAGTAAAACAACGGAAACCCAAAAAAAGCAATTGCTCCTACAGCTATCAACTGGTGTGCAGAATTGGATAAACTGCGTTGCATCGATTGATCAAGATAGCTCACTATTTTTTCAAATTTTTCATCGCTGCATGCATTGCTCTTAAAATAAATTCAAGAATTGAACACTAATAAGCCCATGTCAAGATACTTGGGGCTGTTTACATTGCGCTAGCTTGAGTAATTACGATTTGATCGGCCGAGCATCGCAGCAGAACATACAACGTATGTATGTAAATTGCGAAGTGCAGAAAATCGAACTATAAACGCCAAGCTAGTAGAAATGTAAATAACCCCTACATTAATCTTATTGGAAGAATGATATGATGCTTTCCTCATTATTCCTTATTTGTAAATAAATATGGCTATTGAAACTTTACGTATTGCGACAAGAAAGAGTCCTTTGGCTTTATGGCAAGCTAATCATATTGCTGATCTGCTGAAGCAGCATTGGCCATTAATCAAGATAGAGCTCGTCCCAATGGTAACTTCAGGTGATAAATTTTTGAAAGACAAATTGCTGATTACCGGTGGTAAAGGGCTCTTTGTTAAGGAACTCGAAGAAGCACTCTTGACAGGACAAGCTGATATTGCCGTTCATTCGATAAAGGATGTTCCTGCAACATTCCCTGAAGGGCTTGCACTTGCCGCCATTTGTAAACGGCATAATCCACTAGACGCTTTTATTGCAAAACGACATAAGACACTACAAGATTTACCTGCAGGCAGCGTCATAGGTACATCCAGTCTGCGCCGCCAATCACAGCTTTTAGCCCTTCGTCCTGATTTGGAAATAAAGGTATTACGCGGTAATATCAATACCCGTTTAGATAAATTGGAAGCGGGAGAATATGACGCCATTATCTTGGCAGTAGCAGGTCTTGAGCGCATGGGGATGCAAGCATCTATCACCGAGATTTTAAGTGATGAGCTTATGTTGCCAGCCTGTGGACAAGGCGCTCTGGGAATAGAATGCCGTACTGAAGATAGCGACATAAAAAACTTTTGACACCACTTAATGATCCACTTTCAGCACTTTGCGTAAACAGCGAACGCCACGTTAATGCCTTGCTAGGTGGTAATTGCCACGTACCCTTAGCTGTTTTTGCAAGGAACAATCTAATCAACGACTGTTTTTACGCGCCAAGGTGCTCACTGTAGATGGCCAGACTGTCATTCAAGATAGTCAATCAGGCCCTCAATCACAAGCAATGGCTATAGCCGATACCTGTGCAAAAACCTTATTGACTAAGGGAGCAGGTAAACTTCTTTCTCTCTCATCATGATTTATTCTTTGCATAATTTACGTGTTCTCAATACTCGGCCTCTTGAGCAAGCAAAAGAACTGAGCCGTGCCATTACTGATGCGGGAGGGATTGCAATTGAATGCCCTGCTTTAAAAATTGAAGCAAATAACCAGCTTTGGCTATCCTCTTTACCCAATTTAGTGGCAGCTGAGTATGCCATCTTTATTAGTGCTAATGCCGTCGAGTATTGCTTTACGGCCCTGGAACAACAAAAAATCACCTGGCCTGCTACAGTGAAACTAATCGCTGTCGGACAAGGAACCGCTTCCGCTTTAAAGAAATATGTTTTTTCTACTCCTCTAATTCCTCCTCAGGCAGACAGCGAACATCTCTTGGCTCTAGCTGAGCTACAAACGGTTTATAAAAAAAGATTCTCCTATTCAAAGGAGAAGGCGGCAGGCCACTCATTGCAGAAACCTTAAAGAGTCGCGGAGCTGAGGTCTATAGCTTTGATGTTTATAAACGCGTAAAACCTGAGATTAATCAGCAAAATCTATATTCATTGTGGCACAATGACGTTGTCGATATTATACTGTTTACAAGCCAGCAAGCGATGAATACTATTTTTGCTTTGTTTGGTGAGGGTGCCCATGCTTGGCTTTGCAGCAAGCCCTGCCTGGTTATTAGTGAGCGCTTGGCAAAATCAGCATCATTATTAGGAATAAAAACTATTCTGATAAGCAGCCCGGAAACAATCTTAAAAACATTGCACCAATACAATCAAGGATTAATTCATGGCCAACAGCAATGAAGCGCAGAATAAAACCTCAAAAACAGCGCCTAAAACAGCCACCACCGATAATGACAAAATAACTCAATCCATTCAGCCCCCAAAGAATAAAGTCGGGGAGAAAACGGCTAAAACAACTGCTTCCTTTGTCCCCGTTCTGAGTTTGATCATGGCTGGTATCGCTCTCGTGAGTGGTTTATATGCGGCTTATACTAGCCAACAATTACATCAAATGACCAGTGAGCGTACTCAAGCACTAAACGGTGAAATCAATCAGTTAAAACAAAATCAGTTAGAGGCAAACTCTCATTTTGCTGAAACGGCACAAACAAATAACCAAGCACAAGAAAAAATGCAAGCACAGGTGCAAGAATTAAGCAAAAATTTGCATACTGCAATGCAACAACGCCTTTACCAAAAACAAGATTGGGTTTTATTAAAAGCACGTTATTATTTAGAGCTGGCGCAAATCAATAGCCACTGGAGTGATGATCAACAGGCTACTATTGCACTGTTACAACAAGCCGATGCCTTGTTAGCAACTGTATCTAATCAGCAACTATTTACCATTCGGCAGGCGATTGCGCGAGAAATTACCCAATTACAAGCACTTCCCAAAATTGATACAGCAGGTCTCTTAAGTCAACTGGACGCCGCACAGAGCATTGTTTCCAACTTACCAATCAAACAAGCATTTAATCAGTCTACTACAGCAAACATCACTGATCCCTCCCCTATTACCTGGCGAGAGCGATTACACGACAGTATGAGTTTACTAGAAAATCTGGTGGTTATTCGCCATCACGATGAAGAGATTAATTCGCTGCTATCTCCTATGCATCAAGCAGTATTACGCGAAAGTATTCGCCTGAATTTACAAGAAGCACAATGGGCGATATTGCAAAATAATCCCCAAGTGTATCAATTGGTATTAGCTCAAGTCATAAAAGATGTAAAACGTACTTTTGATGAAAATGCTGAGAGCACACAAGTCTTAATCAAAAAATTGCAAGAATTATCCCAAGAAAAACTCGTCACTACTAAACCAGTCATTGAAGAATCGCTGCCTCTGCTAAACCAGCTGATTGAGTCCAACTCTCAAACCACCAAGGCTGCTGTATCAGAAGGAGAAAATATACAATGATTCGTGTGTTAATGATTTTCCTACTCTTACTCGCGTCCGTATACCTCGGTATTCAGCTTAATCGCGACCCTGGCTACCTGCTTATTGCCATTAATCATTGGACCGTTGAAACCACCCTCTTAGTTGCCATCTTCGCTTTGATTATTAGCTTTTTTATTTCACGCTATCCTGCTAATAATAGCTAAGCTGGGTAAAGGCCCTGCTTCTTTTCGTCATTGGCAAACAAAACGTCGTGTACAAAAAGCCCAGGCTAAAACAAGACAAGGCTTAATCGAGTTCAGTGAAGGCTATTGGGCACAAGCCAAAAATCACCTAATCAAAGCGTTACCGGATACTGACTCGCCATTACTTAATTATCTCACTGCAGCTCGTGCCGCACAGGAAATGGGAGATAATCAATTACGCGATGATTATCTTCGTGAAGCCCAACAATCGATGCCCGAAGCTAAAATAGCGGTTGAATTAACCCAAGCTCAATTGCAGCTTGCTAACAAACAATGGGAGCAAGCCTTGGCGACACTACGCCATTTACAAGATATGGCTCCTCACCATCCCTATGTACTTAAATTATTGATGCATCTCTATCAAGAAGTGAAAGATTGGCCGCAATTAATCGCACTTTTACCTGAATTAAAGAAAAATCAGGTTGTTACAGGCCAATTCTTTGAAATATTAAGAAAACAAACTTATTTACAGGCTATCTCTGAGCTTGCCAGGTATTCGCAAGGTGAAGCCCTCACAAAGATGATAGCATCTCTACCTAAAGCGCTTGCTAGTGATCCTGTATTAATGGCTGAATATTGCCAGTTTTTATTGGCGCAAAACGAGCAGATACAAGCAGAATCAATTTTACGTCGCTGTTTGCGGAAAGACTATCATGAGCAACTTATTTCTCTTTATGGACAGGTAAAAGGAGATGATCAACAATTGGTCTTTGCTGAGTCTTTGCTCAAAAAAGCACCTCACTCTTCACCCCTCTATCTTTGTCTGGGGCGTCTAAGTCTCAACAATCATTTGTGGGGAAAAGCAAAAAATTATTTTGAAAAGAGTCTCGATCTTAATCCAACACCCGAAGCGTATGCTGAACTAGGCAAGTTATTGGAAAAATTGAATGACCAGAGCGGAGCTTGTGCATCTTATCGACAAGGATTAACCCTTGCAATCAACAGAAAAACAGATGAGTGACTTAACGACAAGAACCCATTAATTAATGGTTCTAACCAACTCTTAATAGTAAAATTGCATTGCTTCTATAAACTAATTTTTGACAAAATAAAAACTAACTGTAAAATTTTATGCGGAAAAAGTTTTTCTTGTCCTATTTTAAGAAAAATGCTGTATCAGTTTCAAGAAATAGGAGGTTTCTTTTCAATCAAATTAAAATTTTTTCAACTAAACTAATGTATTATTAAAAATTGATGTGAATTAAAATGCCTATTGCTCATCTGCTACTGGCCCTTTTAGTTGCTATAATTTGGGGCGTTAATTTTCTTTTCGTGAAATTAGCTCTTGTAGAAATTTCGCCACTTTTTCTTTGTGCCCTTCGATTCCTATTGGCCAGTGTTCCAGCTATTTTCTTTATAAAACCGCCTGCAATACCTTTCAGATTGATCGCTTTATACGGCTTAATTATGTTTGCTTTGCAATTTGCCTTACTTTTTATAGGAATGAATGTGGGTATGACACCTGGTATGGCTTCTTTAATTATTCAGGTACAAGTATTTTTTAGTATGTTCTTTGCAGCGATCTTGCTGGGTGAGCAACCCGGTCTTTGGCATGTGGGAGGCGCGTTAGTTTCATTTATGGGTATTGGTTTAGTTGCAATGCATGTCGATAAAAATATTTCCCTTTTAGGCTTTATATTTATTCTTGCTGCGGCTGCAACTTGGGGATTAGGCAATCTTATTACCAAAAAATCAAAGATATTAATATGATAGCTCTCGTTATTTGGGGAAGTTTTGTTGCCTTCGTCCCCATGCTAATCCTCGCTCTCTTTGTTGAAGGACAGGACAAGCTTATTTATAGCTATCAACATTTGACGAGGCTAGGCATTAGCTCATTGTTCTACATCGTCTATGTCTCAACCTGGGTAGGCTATGGTGTATGGAACTGGTTATTAAGTCGTTATGCTATTAGCGCCATTGTGCCATTCACTTTATTGGTACCCGTCGTAGGCGTATTAAGTTCCGTCTTAATTCTGGGAGAGCCTTTTCAACTCTGGAAACTAACCGCTGGCTTGCTAGTTATTACCGGACTTTGCATCAATGTACTAAGCACGCGTTTTAGAATGGTAAAAGCACCTCAAAGGCTTGCTAGAAATTAACCCTTGTGACTCTCTGTCTATTCCTGCATTTATTTGGTATAAGAAGCTAAAATCTTGGCATATATTTTTAAACTATTTTCAGCAGGAGAATTATAAACACGTTTACTTTGAGCTATTCCGGCATCAGCAAGAAATTTAGCGAAATATATTCCTGTAGGCAGAGGCTCAATAATAGGAACATTAATTCCTTTACGATTTAAACGTTCACTAATAACATCACGATAAGCAATAAGACGTCCGGAACCAAAAATCAGTACATCGGCTCGTTTACTAGTCACTGCGTCATAACAATGCTCTACTAACGCACTAATGGTAGCCTCGGAGCGATAGTCATCTTTTGGATCGAGTTGTACACCTTGTATACAGGCCAGCCTATCATACAAGCCATAGACTCTGGCTAAATTTTCTTGGATAGGTGTTAACTCTTCTGTGGTATTTATGATAGCAAATTTATTTCCCATCATCGCCGCGACATGCATGGTTGTTTGAGGAAGACTAACGACAGGAATAGAAACCGATTCACGCAGCGCGCGCAAAGCACTATCAGCCATCATATCAATGACAATTGCATCGGCTTTCTCCTTTTCTGCCGCAAGAGCCTCATAAATAAGACCAGGTGCGATTAGCGCCATATCAAACTCATGGCGCATTGCATCAACCTCGATGTCGACATAGCGAATACTCAATTGCAATTCGCTACTTTGATAAGGCTGTAGCATCTCTTTGTTTAACACTTTAGTGTTATAGCCAGGTAGAATCACATGTACCTGCGTCATAATTCTCTCCCTGTTATTAGGTAGTGTCCCTAAAGTTATTGCCGGCCTGCAAAAAAGCCAAATTGGCTAAAAATTTCGTTCGATCTCGCTAAGTAGTGTTATCATTTTCCTAACGTTAGCGTAAACATTCGCTATATTACGTGCCTCCAATTTTTCAAAAACCAATTCGGGTAATATGCGTTGAATTAAAAAATCGTACAAGCAATATTTAAAACCAAGTTGCCATTCTTTTTCAGCAATTCTAGTCTTAGCTACCTCAGCCAATTGCAATCGATGTTGTTCAAGATAATATAGCAATAATTTAGCATCGAACTGGGCAGGTAAGACATAAGATAAAAACTCTACTGTATCTCTTTGTGGTAAATGAATCGTTGCAATTTCCCAATCGTAGACATAAATTTTTCTATCATCCTGTTTACTAAGCGCTACATTTTTAGGAACACAATCATTTTGTACCAACGTTTTTTTCATCGCATCGATTTGCTTACGCCAAGTCGGAATATCTTGTATTAATCGAGTATGGAAATCATAATCCTCAGCTTGTAAAAAAGGTAATTGAGCTTGTTTGACAGCATCAGCTAATGCTAGCCAATAAGGCATCAATTGCTGCATCTTTGCAGCATCCAACCTATTTCCAAAACCGGGGATTTTAGCCACTTCGGTTTCTTTTTGATACCAAACTGCATGCAGCTTGGCGAGCGTACTAATAAGACTTTCAATGGCCTGCTGATTCCATTTCGCTACATCAAAGGGATCTAACG
The DNA here is from genome assembly GCF_000308315.1 of Legionella tunisiensis. Lineage (GTDB taxonomy): Bacteria > Pseudomonadota > Gammaproteobacteria > Legionellales > Legionellaceae > Tatlockia > Tatlockia tunisiensis. The sequence continues at coordinate 12,381 of NZ_CALJ01000303.1, forward strand.
ATAGCCATTCCTCATCAAGACACTGCAAAACAAGCACGCAGGCATCACCATTTTCACTTACATAAGTTCCGTAAGAAAAAGGTAAATATTGTTGAAAAGCAGGATAAGTCTGTTGCATTGTGTAGAGAGCTGCCTCTTTACGATTAACATGGGCAAATTCCAATTGAGACAAAT
>NZ_CALJ01000302.1 GCF_000308315.1 Legionella tunisiensis
TGACCGGCATTTTTAATGGTTCGGAATAAAATATTAGGACGTTGAAATGCTTGCGTTTCACAAAACAATTGTAAAGGCGTGAGATGATCCTCATCACCCGCTAAAATTAATGTCGGGATCGCTTGCGGGATCCATCTCGCTCTGTAGCGTTCATCAAAATTTTGCGCCGACCATTCACAGGTTGCAGAATTAATAGGTAATGCTTGAAGAAAAGAAAGAGCTTTTTTAAGCCTGTAGCGTTAAACAAATAAGGAGCAGAAGCAATGACCAGTTCTTTCAGTTTGTTATTATCAGGTGCATCAGCATAAATTTTCTGCAACGCCTCAACCTCGGCTATAGGATGCTGTTTAACATAGTCCATGAAAATCTGTTGCCAGGAAGCATCAGGCGCAGAATCCATTAATATTAATCCAGTCAGTAAACCCTCTAATTTCTCAGTAGCCAGTGCATACATGCCACCTGTTGAGTGTGCTACTAAAATGACATTATCTAATGCGGCTAATGCTTCGACAAGTGCTGCTGACCACTGGGAAAAACTCTCCCTATCATTGGATGTTAAATTTGAACCATCACCCGGCAGATCAAGATGCCAGATTGTTCCAGGAAGGTGCAATATTTTTGTTAGGCCGTCTAACGATTCAGAACCCAAACCTGGTCCGCCGGGCAGAAAAACCCAATGATAAGGTTTACCACCTTGACTCCTAATCAATTGTAATCGCGATTTTAAAGACGTCCAAAGATAGTTTTTTTCATATTAAAAAGCTTGGAAATATGCAATTTTCAGCCAGTATATCCTGCACTTGGTTATTTTTTATAATTACACGCCTCTTTTCTTACTTAAAAATCGATTCGATAAAATAAATATATTTTGGGATTAGCAAAAAAAGCAGGAAATAATATGCTCTATCTAATAAATTCCCGTCCAGGAAAACGTGATGACTGATCTAAGCCAACTTGAAGAACGATTAAGCGCCATCGAAATGCGTTTAAGTCTTATTGAGAACCATTTAAGTGGCGTAACAGGGTCTCCCTGGGCTGAGACTGAGACGCCAACCACAGCACCAATACTGCCGCCCACGCAAACAGAAAAATCGCAGTCAGTAGTTAAGCCAGGAAATTGGCTTGGTCTTATCGCCATAGTTTGCTTCCTATTCGCGG
>NZ_CALJ01000301.1 GCF_000308315.1 Legionella tunisiensis
TAACTTCGTATAGCATACATTATACGAAGTTATACGAAAGAAGGAGAATAAAACCAAAACAATAGCAATCACGTTTAATCCTTTAGTACTGATGATTTCATACCATGAAATATGGTCAAACAACCCTCCAACTTAAGATAGAAAAACAACAAATCATCCAGTAAATACGATTTATCTGGCTCCTTTACCATAACGGAATCTGCGCAGTTTTATTACTGGAAATTATGTTAAGAGAATCAGTTTTTCAAAATTAAAAGACCTTTTGCAGTTTAGTAATTTTTTCAATATTATCATCGAAAACCTGACGTAATGATTCCAAATTTTCCTGATTCATGGCATTAAATTCTTCATCAGTCAATTCCTCAGAAACAGTCATATTAACCAGTGTTCTGATGCTTTCTATTGCTTGACTGATTTCATCTTCCAAGATCAGTAAATGTTTTTTACGATTCTCAATTATCTCATCACTTTTTTCCAAAGCCATCGCTTCTTTTTTACATGGATCTCTGCCAGCAAACCTTTAAGCTTTTGATCTAATCGTAAAATACTGTCATGCATTTCCTTATCGACTGCATTAATAAATTTGGATGGTGTAGGTTGCTCGTCAATCATTATCCTCTCTCCAAAATTCTAAAGGGTTATTTATTATAAGCCTAGCGTATACGCTCTATTTCGCCAGTCAGATAAACAGTGTTATGATTGCATCTTTTTGACGCAATGCAAAATTATGTTATTACATTACCTATTCATTATGGGCATTTGTGTGGAAGCAATCACTGGTGCCATCGCTGCAGGTCGAAAAAAATGGATTTTTTGGTGTCATGCTGATTGCCTGTATTACTGCTCTCGGCGGAGGAACCGTACGCGACGTTCTTTTTAATACTTATCCTCTTACTTGGGTCGCTCATCCCGAGTACCTATTATACACTTCAGCCTGTGCTTTTTTAACTATTTTTATCGCTCATTCCTTAGTTCGGATTATGAGGGTTTTCCTCATACTTGATGCACTAGGTTTGTCAACTTTTGTGATTATCGGTACCCAAAAAATTCTTGCTAATGGACTTTCTCCTAGCATCGCCATTATCAGCGGCCTGATTACAGGTATTTGTGGTGGTATGTTACGCGACATATTGTGCAATGATATCCCGCTTGTGCTGCGAAAAGAACTGTATGCAGTCATTGCTTTAGCTGGAGCCTTGCTATTTATTATTCTGGCACATTTTCATGTTCCCAAGGAGATCAATGTAATCATTACATTAATTGCTATTTTCTCTGCTCGTTTACTGGCTATTTTCTTTCACATTGAAATGCCTAAATTTGACTACTCAGAAAGCCTGCGCAAACGGCGGCGAAAATAATTCACCGCCTATTGAACAACTTGTCATTCAAACTTCACTAATTTCATGAATAACAATATCTTCCAAAGGTACATCAGCATGTCCCATGCGTTGTCCCGTTTTAACTTTCACAATGGCATCAACAACATCCATCCCTTCGATAACTTCACCAAAAACGCAATAACCATATCCTTGCGGATGCTCACCACTAAAATTTAAGAACGCATTATCGGCGACATTAATAAAAAATTGCGCAGTCGCTGAATGAGGATCCATCGTTCTAGCCATAGCTATAGTACCTCGCTTATTAGCTTTGGCTGATTTAGCTTCGTTAGGAATCGATGCCTCGGTTGATTTCTGCGTCATCTCAGCAGTCAAACCACCACCTTGAATCATAAAACCATCAATAACACGATGGAAGATCGTATCATTGTAAAAACCTTTACGAACATAATTGCGAAAATTTTCTGCAGTTTTAGGGGTATTTTCTTCATCCAACTGTATACGAATATCGCCTTTTGAAGTAGAAATTAAAATCATTATGTCTCCTATTATCTCTTTAAGATTATGACGCAAGTATCAAGTCGCGCATTTTAGCACAAACATCATGCATTACATGGATATTATGTATACTTGCCAATGCGGTGAACAAATTAGCTTTTTGCTTAGAAAGATGATGTAAAAAAGCTCGCGAGTGATTCCTACACGTGTAACAGAAACAACCCGCCATAATTGGCGATGTATCATCCGCAAAACATGCTTTTTTAATCTGAATACGCCCATTATCATAATTACTAACGAATCTTAACCACTTACCTTCGGGAAGCAGTTCACCACAAAACAGAGCACCGTGACGAGCATTACGTGTAGGTGCAACACAATCAAACATATCAATCCCTTCAGCAACAACATCCAATAAATCTTGCGGCGACATACCTACCCCCATGGTATAACGCGGCTTGTTCTCAGGTAGATACTCCCTAACCCAACGAATTATTTCCACAGTGGTTAGCATATCAAAACCTACTGTTTCTCCACCAATCGCAATACCATCTGTATGCATAGAAGAAACAAAATCAGCACTTTCACGCCGCAGCTCTTCGTAAATACCGCCTTGTACGATACCAAACAAGGCCTGGCTTGCACCATAACGAGAATTCGGATATTGCTGATGGTAGGCTATTGATTGTTTAAGCCAACGGTGTGTACGTACCATTATCTTCTGTACTTCTTCACGAGAACAATTATCCGGGGTGCATTGATCAAATGCCATAATGATATCAGCACCGATAATTTTTTGTGTTTCTAAAGACATTTCGGGAGTCATATGAATCAAACGCTGTGTGCCTGGCAATTTGAAATGCGCACCCTCTTCATCGATAGTACAAATCTCTTTATTCTTTGACAAAGAAAAAACTTGAAAACCACCGCTATCTGTTAGCATTGGTCCTTGCCAACCCATAAAGCGATGCATCCCTCCTGCTTGCTCGATAACTTCCATACCAGGAGCACAAAGCATGTGATAAGTATTACCGCCCAGGATGATCTGACTACCTGCCTCTTGTAATTCGCGCGGTGTCATATTATTCACACCAGCTCGAGTCCCAACAGGCATAAATACCGGTGTTACAAAATCACCGTGGGGAGTACTAACACGTGTAACCCGTGCTTTGTTGTGGGGATAATTCTTAAGAACCTCACAATGGAACTTGTTCGTCATAACTTATTTTATCGATTGTAATGGTGTGCGATGATAGCTAAGTGGCCTCCTATTTACCAGTATTTGCTCGTCCTCTTCTCAACCAAATCGATGATAAAAATAGTTTATTGCACACCAATATGCGTAGAAATATAACTTAATTTTCTAACCGACGGATAATAAAAATAGCGGCTACTAGCGTAAATAAGAAATAAAATGCCGACCAGGCGGGCATGGAGAGGCCAAGCCAAGTCCAATTAACCTCAGCACAATCCCGGCCCCCCAAAAAAGAGCATGCAAAACGTCACTCCAGGGAAAATATCGCACCAAAACACCTAAATCAGGCATACATGCCGGTGCCTGACCAGGAGGCAAGGCTTGCAACCACAATTGGCGGCCAGCAAAAAATACACCGCCAAAAGCAAAAATAATTTGCAAAACAGCTATCATTTTACGCAGTTTAATCCGCTCTGCATAAATCCCTATTAGAGACAATATAAACAATAAAAAACGCATAAGCGTTGCATGAGGCACAAAGGGCAAGGCTGCAAATCTTTGGCATATTGAAAATAAAAAGAGCATGCAAGGATAAAAAACTTAGCCCTGCCAACAAAATTTGCCCCTGTCGAAAAGTAACTTTATTCATGTTCTGACGTCATATATTGAATAGCTTGCTTAAGATCTTCTTCACTGCATTCTTGACAGGTTCCCTTCGGCGGCATGGCATTCAATCCTTTGGTAGAGGAAGCAACCAGCCCATCCAATTTCTTTTCTTCAATCCGTGGTTTCCAATCAGCTGCAACTCGAAATTTAGGTGCTCCAGCCACACCATCACGGTGACAAAGAGAACAATATTTTTCATAAGTAGCCTGCCCAGGAACAGTCTTGGCAGGACTGGCTTCTGCTTTAACAGGTTTTACATTAGAGGCAGCTGCCGGCTCTTGTCCTTCCACACGTACCTGGCCAATCGGTTTAATCCTTTGTTCGATTTGTTGGCGGTCAAAATCATCGCTTGCGTAAGCACTCAACGTTATAGCAATGAGCGAGATAGCAAAACTAAGACGCATGAGATTACCTTTTCATACTTGAATATAAAAATCATACCGACAAGAAGATCGTATTTCCAGCATGTCTTCACATTGTTTGACTATCTGTTATAGTTTTTTTATCTGAATGAACAGTTAATTAGTCTTTTCTTTGTAACGAGATCATTTATGCAGCAGACAAGACTTGGCAAACAATTAGGTATTCAATTTCCCCTTATTCAAGCACCAATGGCGGGAGGCGCGACAACACCGTCCTTAGTCGCTGCTGTCTGTAATGCTGGAGGACTTGGTTCTCTTGGTGCAGGCTATCTAACTGCCGATGAACTTAGAGAGAACATTCTAAAAATCCGTGCGTTGACTGATAAACCATTCGTAGTAAATCTTTTCATCCCTGAAATAACCACAGCCAGCGAACAACAAATTCAACAAGCGTGTAAAGTGATTACTAAGGCATGCATAGAGCTTAAGCACGAAGTTAAACCAGTAAATCCCCCGTATGCTCCCTCTTTCGAGGAGCAAATGAAGGTTATTTTGGATGAAAGAATACCTATTTTCAGCTTTACTTTCGGCGTACTTGCTCCACATTGGGTAAACAAATTAAAAAATAATACCTTATTAATTGGAACCGCAACTACGGTTGAAGAAGCTCTTCTTCTCGAAAAATCTGGTATTGATATCCTGGTTGTACAAGGAAAAGAAGCAGGCGGTCATCGTGGTACTTTCCTTGGGAAAGCAGAAGATGCTCTGCTTGAGCTTACAGAGCTATTATCTTTACTAAAAGTCCAGGTAAAAATACCTGTTATTGCCGCTGGCGGTATTATGAATAGTGAACATATAGCCAAAACGCTCACCTTGGGAGCTGCCGGCATACAAATGGGAACCGCTTTTTTAACCTGTCTTGAATCAGGTATTCATCCAAAATATAAAGAAGCTTTGTTAACTTGTCAGAAAGACAATACTGTACTTACCATGGCATTTTCAGGAAAATTTGCCCGCGGTATAAGAAACAAATTTACCGAGCGCTTAGCAAACCAACAGAGCGCCATTCTTGCTTATCCAATACAAAATGCATTAACAAGGAGCATGCGTGTTGAAGCAGCAAAACAAAATTGTCCGGATTTTATGGCTCTGTGGGCGGGACAAGCAGCTTATTTATGTCAAGAGAAATCGGCTGCTGATTTAGTAAGAGAATTAACCAATGAAATTATTGAATTTAACGAATAGTAATCTGATTTATTTTCCTAAGGAAATTATTGAGTACAACCAGCTAGAAACACTTTATCTTGATCAAAAACCGCATAACACATTTGCCTGAAAATATTTCTCAGTTAACCAGGCTAAAAAAATAAGTCTCTATGATAACCATTTAACCGATTTACCATCTTCTTTTTGCAATGGAAAGCTTAGAAGCAGTCAATTTAAGTGCTAATAAAATTGCTTCTTTTTCAGACAATATTACCCAGCTAAAAATTTGCAAATCTGGGATATACAACATAATCAATTAGCTGAACTCCCTGAATCACTCGGTAGTTTGAGCAAACTACGTTTTCTTTATTTGGGTGGTAATAAACTTCAAACGCTACCAAAAACCTTTGAAAATTTAAAAAATCTCCTCTATCTAAATTTAACCTATAATCAATTTATTTCGCTTCCCGATTCCCTGGGGGGATTAAGTAATCTTATTGAATTACGTCTATACAAGAATCAACTTCTAAGCTTACCTGATACCATAGGCAACTTAGTAAAATTGAAAGAATTATATGTAATGGAAAATCAACTAACACAACTACCTTTATCCATCGGTAAACTAACAAATTTACGAAAATTAATGTTGGAAAATAATCAATTAAATACTCTTCCTGCAAGCATTGGCGATCTTAAAAAACTTACTGATTTGGATCTGCGTAGTAATCAAATAATCCATCTCCCCGAATCCATTGGTCAACTTAAAGCACTGCGGTTCCTTGATTTGCGCGCCAATCAACTAACCGAACTCCCAACCACTCTCCAGAAATTGAGCAATCTTGAAAAGCTTGATTTGAGACTGAACAAAACCCTGCTGTTGCCCGATTGGCTACCCAAATTAGTAAAGAAAGGATGTACTGTTTTCGTATAACCAACTGAAATTATTAAAAAATACAAAATTAAAAGTTTGCTTTTCTTCTAAAATCTCGCTATGGTATGGGGCACATTTTAGCTTGATGGTTAGCGCCTGCAAATGCAAGAAACGCCTGATTGCTTTGATTTTTCTCGATTATCCCCAGAGGAAATCGCTCGTTTGCTGCAGCAATTTAATCTACGCTTGACCGTTGAGGAAGCACTCACTATTCAGAACAGCTTGTTAAAGCGCCCCCCAACCTACGCCGAATGTGTATTATGGTCAATACAGGGTTCTGAACATTGCTCATACAAAAGCAGCCGTAAGTATCTGAATCAATTGGTTACAACAGCCCCCCATGTCATTCTCGGCCCTAAAGAAGATGCTGGTATTGTCGCTGTAGCTACCGATCATCAGGGTCTACGTTACGGTATTGTCGTCAGTCATGAATCACATAATCATCCTTCACAACTAGTTCCTTTTGAAGGCGCAGCAACAGGGGTAGGCGGCAATGTTCGGGATGTCTGTTGCATGGGTGCTGAAGTGATAGCCGTTGCAGACAGCTTACGCTTTGGTGATATCAATCGTGCTAAAACGAAATGGATCCAAAAAGGAGTTGTCCAAGGTATCGCAGGTTATGCCAATCCTCTCGGTATTCCTAATCTTGCTGGCGATCTGTATTACGATGAAGCTTACAATGAAAACTGTCTGGTAACCCTTGTTACTTTAGGTGTAGTCCGTGAAGATCAAATAATCCACTCTTATGCTCCTGCAAATGCAGAGGATTATTATTTTGTCCTGATCGGAAAACCCACCGATAACAGCGGCTTTGGTGGCGCTGCTTTTGCCTCTGCGACACTCAGTGCAGAACAGGAAGAACAAAACAAAGGAGCAGTGCAAGAACCCAACGCTTTTTTACAACGTCATCTCCTTAAAGCAAATTATGCTTTTTTACCTTGCTACGAGAGCAAAACATGCTTGACCGTGTTGGCTTTAAGGATCTTGGCGCTGGTGGGATAGCTTGCGCCAGTGTGGAATTAGCAGAAGCAGGTGGCTATGGAGCAGAAATCGAGCTCGATTCCGTGCCAACCAGCATGGAGAATCTATTACCTGCTGTTATCCTTTGCTCTGAAACGCAGGAACGTTTCATGTGGGTAGTCCCCAAAAAGTTAGTTACTCCGTTACTGACTCACTATAATGAACGTTTTGCTCTTCCTGAAAATCTGCAATGGCGCACAGGCAACGGTTATCGGTAAGTTAAGAAATGACGGCTTATATGTTGTTAAATACAAAAATAAAGATATTGTTTCTGCTCAAGCCAAAGATATCACTCAAGGCATTCTCTACGATCGCCCCTATTGTGCAAAAAATCAAATCTGCATAGAACCGGAGCCCTTTGCAAACGACGACTTGAATGAAATTCTTCTGCGTCTTTTGGCACATGAAAATATCGCTTCTCGTGCAACTGTTTTTGAAACTTACGATAAACAGGTACAAGGTCGCACCATTATAGAACCAGGCTGGGCTGATGCTGGTCTAATGACACCTTTTAACGAAGACAAATACCCGGAAGAAATTCGTCTTACCGGTGTTGCTTTATCCATCGATCACAACCCTCGTTATAACAAGATCGACGCTTACTGGGGAGCAATAAATGCCGTGCTGGAATCCGTACGTAACATCGTTGCAATAGGGGCTTGGCCACTTGCACTGACTGATTGCTTATGTTTTGGCAATCCAGAAAATCAAATCCAAATGGGCGAGTTTGTTGAGTCAGTGCGAGGAATTGTCGCTGCTTGCAAGGCAGTCACAATGATAGAAACACCTGAGGTTAGTCTGCCTATTATTTCCGGCAATGTGTCTTTGTATAATGAGTCGGCACAAGGTTCTATTCCGCCCAGCCCTATTATTAGTTGTATCGGGTCAATGCCTGATTTCTCCAAAGCACTTACTTATGCTTTAAAACGTCCAGGTTCCATTCTGCTATTATTAGGGGAACGTAAAGACGAATGTGGTGGTAGTGTTTATTACCAACTTCACCAGCAGCTTGGTAGTCAACTTCCTAGACCTGATTTAACCTCCTTTGCCAATGAAATTGCAGCCATCTATTTAGCTATACAGCGTGGTTTGATTTTATCAGCTCATGATATTTCAGAAGGAGGTATAGCCGTCGCACTGGCAGAAATGAGTTTTAAAAATAAAATTGGTGTAAATGTCTTTATTCCTGGTGATTTACCTACTGACAAAAAATTATTCTCTGAAAGCGGTGGCTTTATCCTTGAAGTATCGCCAGAAAATATAAGTGAATTGGAGCAATTGTTTAGTTCTTATCCCATTTCATATACCGCTATTGGAGAAACCATTGCTGTTCCTGTTCTGACTTTCAATTCAGTGATTAATTTGCCTATTAGCATTGCCAGCAATGCCTGGGAAAATGGCTTAAGAGAGAGGTTAATCTAAATGTCTAGTATTGATTATAAGATGGCTGGAGTTGATGTAGAAGCGGGTAATGAAGCTGTTCATCGCATTAAGCAGGCAGTGGAAAGTACTTTTTCCCCACAAGTATTAACAGGACTAGGCAGTTTCGGCGCCTTGTATGATTTGAAATTCCTCATGCAACATTATACTCACCCTGTACTTGTGCAAAGCATTGACGGAGTGGGTACCAAAATGATGGTCGCCAAAATGATGCAGAAATTTGACACTATCGGTATTGATCTTGTCAGTGCGACAACCAATGACATCCTGGTAATGGGAGCCAAGCCACTCACTTTGCTTGACTACATTGCGAATGATAAATTAAAACCCCCTATTGTAGAGCAAATTGTCAAAGGCATTGCTTCTGCTTGTCGCAACGAAGGGATTTCTCTTATCGGCGGTGAAACAGCAGAAATGCCCGGCACCTATCTTCCAGGTGAATTTGACCTGGTTGGTGTCGTTACTGGCGTGGTTGAAAAAAATAAGGCCATTTTAGGAAAAGACATCTGTGCAGGTGATCTTGTTCTGGCGTTTCCTTCCAGTGGTTTACATACGAATGGTTATTCTCTTGCAAGAAAATTGCTTTTTGACATCGCAGGCTATAACGTTGAATCTCGGTTCCAGGATTTTACTCACACCATCGGTGAAGAATTGTTAATCCCTCATCTGAATTACACTAAACCCATTTTGAAAATTCTGGAGAAGAACATACCTATAAAAGGGATGGCGCATATTACAGGCGGCGGTTTATTAGAAAATATTCCTCGTATTTTACCGTCTGATTGCAGTGTAGAAATCATCAAAAACAAATTCCTGAGCAACCTTTATTTAATCTTTTGCGCAGGCTCGGCAACCTGGATGATAACCAGATGTACCGTACTTTTAATATGGGTGCGGGCTTGGTTTTATTTTTAGCCCCCGAAGTACTTAGTTCTGTACATGAAGTCATGCTCGATTTTCCATCTTTCCCTCTTTATGAGATAGGCCATGTAGTAAAAGGTGACGGAAGGGTGCTGCTATTATGATTCGCATAGGGTTAATCCAATTTCCAGGCTCCAATTGTGAACGGGAAACAGCCTTGGCGATAAAACGCGCCGGCATGGAGCCAGTCGATTTTTGTGGAATGAGTCTCTGCTAAAGCTACAAAGCATGGATGGTTATGTCCTCGTTGGTGGTTTTTCTTACGAAGATCGCTCACGTGCTGGAATTATTGCTGCCTTAGCCCCTCTCATGCAGGAAATAAAACGGCAAAGTGAACAGAATAAACCTGTATTAGGTATCTGTAATGGAGCGCAAATACTGGTTGAATCAGGTTTAGTGCCAGGCCTGGATACTAACGATACCCTGGCACTTACAGATAATAAACGAATTGTTGATGGTAAAATAATGGGAACAGGTTTTTACAATGCCTGGATTAACCTGCGACTTGCGACTAATTATCAGAATAATGCCTTCACTTCTCATCTCTCCACCAGCGATGTACTCCATTTACCTACTGCGCATGGTGAAGGGCGTTTTGTTATGCCAGATGCCTTATTAGAAAAATTAGAAAAACAGGGTTTAATTCTCTTTCAATACTGTAATGAACAGGGAGAGTTAATTGACAATTTCCCTATTAACCCCAATGGTTCTATGAAGAATATTGCTGCCATTTGCAATCAAGCGGGAAATGTTATGGCAATCATGCCTCATCCTGAACGCACGATCCACGGCGATCCCATTTTTACTTCCATTCGCGCTTATATCGAAACTAAAAAGGAACAAACGCCAATCAACAGGAATCTATTAACAAAGACCTCTGCCGAATTACAATCTTTTAACAAAATTCCTGGCAGTTATCAGTGTCTGGTTAAATTAATCATCACTGACAATCAAGCTTTAACGGTACAACAAACATTAAGGCAATTAGGTTTTCCTGTTATTGTTCAGCGTTTCGTGCATTGGGAAATTGATTGTGACTCGCAAGACATGATTGAGCAAATAAAAAAGAGTGCGGTTTTATATTGTCCTCGTAAAGAACAATTAACGACCCTCGGTGAACTTGAGAAAAAGCACAGTCCAACCTACCTGGTACGTGCAAAAGACGATCTGATAGGGCAGCAAGCCTTACAAACCCTAACAAGCCACTACTCCGTAGAAGGTGTAAAAAAATTAGCTACGGTGTGGTATGGCAGTTTAAGAGTGATACAGCCAATATCAATGAGTTAATCAACTCTATTTTGTTAACAAACATCATTAGGAATCAATACGCACATGAATGCTATCAATATGACTACCAATTATTGTGATGAAATTCAGGCAGCATTACCTTTTTGCCTTCGCCAAACAAATCTGCCTTTCGGCCAAAAAAATCAAGGTAAAGTACGGGATTTTTATGATCTCGGAGAACATATTCTATTAATTACTACCGATAGATTAACAGCCTTTGATAGGCATCTTGCTCTGATTCCTTATAAAGGGGCTGTGTTAAACCTAACCTCCGCCTGGTGGTTTGCACAAACTAGACATCTTGTTCCAAATCATATTATTGCGGTACCTGACCCCAATGTAGTTGTCGCCAAAAAATGTACCGTTTTTCCAATTGAATTTGTCGTCCGAGGCTATATTACTGGTACTACAGAAACTTCATTATGGACACAATACCAACGAGGCGTTCGCGAATATTGTGGTCTTTCGTTTCCTGAAGGCTTACAGAAAAATCAACGACTGCAAGAACCTGTTTTAACTCCTACAACAAAAGAAGCCCATCACGATCGACCAATATCCGCTGCTGAGATTGTTGCTGAAGGGTGGATGAGTGAAGAAGACTGGTCCTCTGCCTCCACATTAGCGCTTAAGCTATACCAAGCTGGTGTTGAAAGAGCTGAAAAGCATGGTTTGATTCTAGTCGATACCAAATATGAATTTGGCCGTGATAAGGAAGGCAATATCATGGTAGTTGACGAAATTCATACTCCCGACTCAAGTCGTTATTGGCTAGCCACTAATTATCAAGCTCGTATTGCGGCAGGTTTAGAACCAGAAAATATCGACAAAGAATTTGTGCGCCTATGGTTTGCCAAACACTGTGACCCCTACAACGATGAGGTCTTACCACAGGCTCCACGCGAATTAATCGCTGAACTATCAGCACGCTATATCCAGCTCTATGAAATGATTACCGGTAAAGAGTTTGATTTTAGTGACTATGATGAACCCGTAGAGCAACGCATAGAACGAAATATTTCCCATTACTTAAGGTAAGATCATGTGCGGCATAGTTGGCATTTACAGTCATGAATCAGTGGCTTCCGAACTCTATGACAGCCTTATTCATTTACAACATAGAGGACAAGACGCAGCAGGCATCCTAACTTGCGAACAACGTTTTTATAGTCAAAGTGGTTTGGGACTAGTACAAGAAATTTTTACTTCTGAAAATGTTCTTGCCCTAAAAGGAAATATAGGTATCGGCCACACACGCTATCCTACAGCAGGTGGTTATACTGACTCAGACATTCAACCCTTGTGGATTGGTAGTCCACGTGGCATTGCGCTTGCCCATAATGGCAACCTCTCTAATTACCAAGAATTGGCTGACGAAATTCGCTTAAAACAATATCACCATCTTAACTCCTCATTAGATTCCGAAGCTTTATTGCTCATGTTTGCTAACCAATTAGTCCATGAAACCACCAAGAAAAAAGAGGATGATGATAATTTCTTTGAACTTCTTTGCAAGGCGGTAGACTATATTTTTAATCATGTCGAAGGTGCCTACTCTATTGTAAGTACGGTTATTGGAAAAGGATTAGTTGCATTCCGTGATCCCCACGGTGTCCGGCCACTTGTTTGGGGGGACACGTACGAGATCAGATGGGAGCAAAGATATCATTTTTGCCTCGGAAACGACTCCTTTTTATGCACTTGGATTTAAGCCCGAGGGAGATATTCAACCAGGTGAAGTAGCCTATGTTAATCAAGCAGGTAAATTATATCGTCGCGTAGTGAAAACGGCTGAATTCCGACCCTGCGTTTTTGAATATGTTTATTTTGCCCGTCCAGATGCTACTCTGAATAATGTTAGTGTCTATCGTGCGCGTTTGCGAATGGGACAAAATCTGGCTCTTCAATGGAAAAAACACCACCCTGAGCTCCTGCCAGACGTTGTTATTCCAGCACCGTTCACTGCGAATACCGCAGCGTTGTCTTTTGCCCATGAATTAGGTGTACGGTATTCGGAAGGCTTATATAAAAATCCATTCATAGGCCGTACTTTTATCATGCCTAATCAAAGTACTCGCAAGCGTAACATTCGCTATAAATTAACACCACAACGAACTGAAATCGAAAATAAAACGTATTGATTGTTGATGACAGCATTGTCCGAGGAACCACCTCACGCGAAATTGTAAAAATGGTAAGAGAATTTGGTGCTAAAAAATTTATTTTGCCTCAACCTCACCTGCCATTAAAAATCCCTGTTTTAATGGCATTGATATACCCTCTCGCCAGGAATTAATTGCTGCTCATTTAACAGACGATGAAATCGCCAAGTACCTTGGTGTTGATGTATTAATGTATCAATCTCAGTCTGATCTGATTGAGGCAGTAACCCGTCGTGGCCACCATCAAATTAAACAACCTTGTATGTCGTGTATGGATGGTAATTATTTCTGCAATACGATGAATGCAAAAAAAATGGTACAGCTTGAACAACAGCGAAAAATGAATCGCCTGGAACTAGAAAAACGGAGACTTAAGGTAATGAAGATCCTTGTTATTGGTTCAGGAGCACGTGAGCACGCTATAATCAACGCTCTCCATCGCTCACCACAAAAGACACACCTATATTGCTACGGCAGCTTTGTTAATCCAGCTATCAAACCATTAACAGTTGATTATTGTACAGGCGATATCACAGCGTGTACCGTTGTTTTAACCCAGGCAAAGCAATGGAAAATAGAATTGGCTATTGTTGGTCCGGAAGCGCCACTGGAAAAAGGCATGGCTGATATTTTATGGCAAGCAGGCATTCCAACTATTGGCCCTAAAAAAGCGCTTGCGCAAATTGAAACCAGTAAGGAATTTGCTCGCGATCTCATGCAGCGACACCATATTGCCGGCTTACCTCGCTACCAAAAATTCTCCAGTCTCGCCGCCCTTGACAGTTTTCTTCATGAACTAGACGAAGACAACTATGTTATTAAAGCAAACGGGTTAATGAGCGGTAAAGGCGTCAAAGTAGCCGGAGAACAATTACACTCGTTTACTGAGGCCAAAGTTTTTTGTCAGGATCTTATAGCTAAAAATCAAACCTTTATTGTTGAAGAAAAACTCCTTGGCCAAGAATTTTCCTTCATGTGCTTTGCTGATGGTGAAAAGCTTGTTCCAATGCCTTTAGTCCAAGATCATAAACGGGCTTATGATGGAGATAAAGGTCCTAATACAGGAGGGATGGGTAGTTATTCAGATTCTAATCATCGCTTACCTTTTTTAACTGAACATGAAATTAACCAGGCTTTTGCTATTAACCAGGCGGTTTTTGAAGCCTTATCACGTGAATTCAACGAAAAATACATCGGTATCTTATACGGTAGTTTTATCGCAACGAAGGACGGTATATTCGTCATTGAATTTAATGCCCGTTTCGGTGATCCAGAGGCTCTAAACGTACTCTCCATTTTAGAAACAGATTTTTTGGCGATTTGCCAGGCAATGGTGAATGGGAAACTCGACGAAAAAGAAATCAAATTTTCATCCCAAGCTACGGTTTGCAAATACGCCGTGCCTCAAGGCTACCCAGATAATCCTATTAAAGATTTTGTTGTTGATTTCAGTAAAATACAGCAGCAGGGAAATTTGTACCTAGCCTCCGTTAACCAAATTGATGACCAAATGTTTGCTGCAGGTGCGCGGACAGCAGCTTATGTTGGCATTGCAGATACTATTTTTGCTGCTGAAATCCATGTTGAAAATGAAATTTCTCGCATTGATGGCCCATTGTTCCATCGTCAGGATATTGGTACTCAACCATTAATCCAATATCGTATTGACGATATGGTAAGGCGCCGAAATTTATGATCCGCTTAGCTATCCTGGGTTCAACACGTGGCAGCAATCTCGATGCACTTGTGACTGCAATCGATAAGGGAACCCTTGCTGCCACAATCGCCTTAGTGCTCAGTAATAAAATCGAAGCAGGAATTCTGACAAGAGCCAAAAATTTTGGTCTTAAATCGGTATTTGTCAATCCAGAAGGTCTGAGTCGAGAAGATTTTGATAATTATTTGTCTTCGTTACTTCATCAGCATCATATCGATCTGGTCATCTTAATGGGTTATATGCGCATCTTATCTATGCCATTTGTTTTAAACTGGCAGAATCGAATCATCAATGTTCATCCTTCTCTATTGCCCGCTCATGCGGGACTTATGGATTTGGCAGTACATCAGGCTGTTTTAAACTCAGCAGCCCCCTTAACAGGCTGCACAGTTCATTTTGTCACCGAGCAAGTCGATGCGGGCCCCATTATTTTGCAGAAAGCCTGTCCTGTTTTACCGAATGACACCCCGGAATGTTTAAAAACCCGTGTGCAACAGCTCGAAGCTCAGGCCCTCATTGAAGCAATTGCCTTGCAAAAAACTACACACATGCTAAGGTCTGCGGCTAACTCACATCACTGAATCATCTTGTGAAGAGTGTGAGTCTGCTGTAATAGCCAGCTACTAATCCTCATTTTTACACTTTGGAACTGTATGATGTTTATTAGGAAATAACCCATGCATTCAAGTCGCTCCTGGTACCCGCTCTGCTTTTTTCTTTAAGCCTGTTGTTGGTGTTCATCATTTTGCCTCTTACTCGCCAGGGAATGTTCATGGATGGTATTATTTACGCAGCCATCGCTAAAAATTTAAGTCTCGGCTACGGCAGTTTATGGCAACCTTACTACTCTCAAACTGATTTTTCTTCCTTCTATGAACACCCTCCTCTAGTTTTTTATTTTCAGTCTTTATTTTTAAATTTTTTGGCCAGGGCTTCGGGGTTGAACGATTTTATTCATTTTTAATGGCGTTAGGACAGTTTGCTTTAATTGCCTGGTATTGGTTAAAGAATAAAAATACCAGTTTCCTGACCTTGGGATTATTATTGTTTTTGTGGTTATTGATTCCTTTAAATCATATCTATACCAACAATATGCTGGAAAGCACCCTTACCTTATTCACTACCTTCGCAAGTTTAGTTTTACTGGCTGACACAAAATCAAAATCAGCTTTCTTTTGCCAATATCTGATCAGCGCTGTAGCCATTTTAATTGCTTTTTTTGTAATGGACCTACTGCATTTTTCCCTCTTGCAGTGCCTTTTCTTAACAAATTGATCAATGAACCACAAGCTATCGCTAAGGGTATAAAAGAAACCATTTTTTAATCGCTCTTGTAGCGCTGTTACTGAGTAGTTTTTACTTATTGGTGCCTGCAGCACTAGTTAACACAAAAAATATTTTTCCCAACAACTCCTGGCCTCAATTACTGGCACACGTGAATTAAATTACGTTGGCTTAAACCACTTACATATCGTTGTCCTTTTCTACAAGCCTTACCGCTTGGTGACCATTTTTGCTCTTTTATCGTTGGCTATTTCAACAAAAATTGATAGGCAAGGTCTTGTTAAAAAATTTAAATCCAGTATGCGGGAAAAAAGAATTTGGTTGTTTTTCACATTGTCATTGGCTTCATCACTGCCAGTTGGGGTAAGTCATCGACAAGCACTGAACTATATCATGCAATCAGCACCCTTTTTTACCCTTGCAATGATGTATTTCTGTTTTGAGTCTGTTCAAACCATTGCTGATTATTGCAAAAGTAAACCTTGGCTTTTTAAGACGCTTACAAGCTTGAGTTGCCTGATTTTTGTCGCTTGTATTGCTATGCTCTTGAATCTTGCCTCCGGATTTAATCGTCATAAGGCTATGCTAGAAGATCTCAATTACCTAATAAATTATTGCAAAAATGATGAAATCATATCAGTCAGCCCCGCTCTTTATTATAAATGGTATACCGGAGCCTACCTTGCGCGTAACTCGATGATTAGTGTAACTACACAAGCTGGCAAAGAATTCTATCTTACCTTGAAAACAGAACCAGTACCTGATAATTATCACCTAATCAAGTTGCCCTTGTCTTACTATCATCTAGCACGTCACGATTGAGGTACTTTAGGTTCAGGCCATACATGACGGGAATAGGTAAAATAATTTATGAAAGAAGCCAAGCCGATACCAACGGCAATAATGAGATTCTCACGCAAAAACCACTACCTAAATAACTGATTCCAAGTCTTAGCCAATAGCTCTGCAGATAAATCATAACCACTGAATAAAGCCCAAATCCAAGCAGGCGCCTTACTTCAAAAAACTTGCTGAGTTTCAAACTGTTCTTAAAGGTAAAGTTACGATTTAAAATAAAATTATGGATAATCGCCGCTAGTACAGCAAGCTGTGATGCGTTAAAAGCCGGCAGGTATTTGCGAAATAAATTATAAGCAACAAATTGAACTGTCATGCCCATCAAACCAACCAAACACATTTTTAAATAACGTTTAAGCTCATAATACCGTAAGGTAAAAACAACACGTAAAGCATCGATAATGCTGTTCTTAGGTAATTTACTTTCCCCGTTTTCTCTATCAATAAATTCTATAGGATATTCACAAATTTTAGCTTTATTTTTGTGCAACAACCAAAGCAGTTGTAGTTTATAAGCATAATGATTAGAAAGAAAACGTTGAGGGAGTATGTTAATCAAACTTTGTCGACGTGTTGCCCGAAAACCACTGGTGAAATCTTTATATTTTTGAGTCAGCACCGTTCTTGCAACATAATTACCCAGTACAGAAAATACCTTACGATGCCATTCCCAATTTTTTGGAATACTCCCCCCTCGTACATAACGACTACCAACCACAACATCAAAATTTTTATTTTTCCTAGAATAGGTTTGATGTACTTAGGTTGATGAGAAAGATCTGCATCAAACTCAAAGATAATATCGGCATTCATTGCCGTTAAAGCATATCTCATTGCTTGTAAATAAGCTGAGCCCAGACCAGATTTTTCCTGCTCTGTTTTTAGATGCAATTTAGGGTAGTCATCCTGTAAAGCACTTACAATTTTTTGAGTCTTATCAGTCGAGTTGCTATCAAAAATCAAGATATGAACATCAAAATTCTCAATTGATTCCACAGCAGCAAATACTTGCATAATGGTGTTCTTAATAACGAACATTTCATTATAAGTAGGAATTATTATAACAACTTTTTCTTTTCCTAATTGACTGGTTTCGCTTGGATCAAGTATTAGGTGCTTATTGAAGTCCATCATTAAATCGTATATCTCTAACCTTGTGATATTTGGCTATAATATTACTCGTCGACTTGCAAAAAATAAAGCAGACGCCGCCCCCTTTTAAAACTATTATCTTCAAAATCCAACCCACAAATCCTCTACTTAACAGCTTTCTTGCGGATTTTCTATATCAGTTTGCAGTTATTGGTTGACTCTCACTCATTCTGCTATAAACTCTCCAGCAAACATCTCGTTTTCTCTAAGAGAGGCATCAGGTGTTTAAGGGATTGCCATTATAGCATTAATTTTCTTGTAGCATTGTACATTGATTGAAATAACTAACCAGGGATTATTATGTCGAATGCACTAGTATCTATTTTAATGGGATCAAAATCAGATTGGTCAATTATGGAAGAAGCCAGTCTCATGCTGGAAAAACTTGATGTTCCTCACGAAGTGCGAGTACTTTCGGCACATCGTACTCCCGATGCATTATTTACCTATATCCAATCAGCTGAACAAAAGGGATCGAAGTTATAATTGCCGCTGCCGGCGGTGCCGCACACTTACCAGGTGTTATTGCAGCAAAACCCTATTACCAGTATTGGGTGTTCCCATGCCTTCATCAACATTTACCAATGGTCTCGATGCTCTTTTATCTATAGTACAAATGCCGGCAGGAATTCCTGTTGGTACGCTTGCTGTCGGGAAAGCTGGCGCGATCAATTCTGCTGTTTTAGCCACTACAATACTCGGCAACAAATACCCTCAATACCGAGCTGCAATACAAAAACAGCGTGCCAGCCAAGCCGAAAAAATACTGGAAGACTCTGAAATCAAATAATAACGGGTTGAATATTAACCGTTTGCCTGAGTTCAGTCCCCCCGGAAAATAGACTTATTTCCTGGGACTGCATTAGATAACGTCCCTAAAATTTTTTTGTAATCTCTCCGGCCTTAATCTAGCTTTTGACAATACTCTTTAAAGACAGCAATAACCT
>NZ_CALJ01000300.1 GCF_000308315.1 Legionella tunisiensis
TCACTCTGACTACTCTGATACTCACTACCGCTAATCCATCCATGCAAACGCATTCCAGCGTGCTCTACGTCAAGATAGATCGCCTGCTCAACAAAGGTTTTCCCAATAATTTCCGTATACGTTGCAATCGAGTTTGAGCACAATGTGCAGCAGGTAAATGTAACCGTTGTTTTCCATTATGAGTTAAGTTGAGCGCTATGGCAGGGGCACTTAAAGCAAACCGCTTAACCACTGCCTCTATTGCCTGAAACTCACTTTGCTCGGTTTTTAAAAATTTTTTCTGACTGGTGCATTAAAAAAATATCGCGCACATCAACAGTCGTTCCCTGATTACGAGCACAGGGCGTTACATGAATAGCATGACCATCATTGCTAAGCATCATGGCATGCTCCTGGATCGCAGGCCTGGAACTAATAGTCAGGCGCGAGATGGATGCGATACTCGCCAAAGCTTCGCCACGAAATCCCATACTGGCAATAGTGTATAAATCGCTAAGCTGTTTGATTTTACTGGTTGCGTGGGCAGCAATTGCCAAGGGTAAATCCTCAGCAACAATACCAACCCCATTATCAGTGATTTTAATTTGATTCAAGCCACCATAACCAATATCAATACTGATCATATCCGCTTGGGCATCCAATGAATTCTCTAATAATTCTTTGACCACAGAAGCAGGGCGTTCAATCACTTCCCCAGCAGCAATTTGGTTGGCTACGGTTATTGGTAATTGTTGAATTCTCATCATGTCAACGAAGGGATAACAAGTTTTTGTCCTATTTTAAGCTGCGCGCTCGACAAACGATTCGCCGCTTGCAACGATGCAACTGAAATACGATATCGCGCAGCAATCCTAGGTAACGATTCGCCACTGCGCACGATATGAATTTTACTATTGCCCGCTAAGGCTTCTATACGCGTACCATGCGGAGGATAATCCCAAAAATAACGTTTCAAGCCTTGGAAAATCGCCTGAGTTAAATGAGCTTGGTAAGTAGAATTTGTCAGGTTCCTTTCCTCACGAGGATTAGAGATGAAACCTGTCTCAATCAAAATAGAGGGAATATCAGGTGATTTTAATACCATAAAACGAGCTTGTTCAACTTTATGATTATGTAAATTGGTTATTCTATCAAGATCACCTAATACTCTTTCCCCCATATGTAAACTGGCACCAATGGTAGCTGTTTGCGACAAATCAATTAATACCGTACGTACTAATCCACTTTGATCGTCCAGTTCTGATAGATTGACACCACCCAACTCAGAATAGTTTTCCTTCTCGGCCAACCATCGAGCGGCTTCGCTGGTTGCCCCAGATTGTGATAAAGCAAAAACAGATGCGCCATTAGATTGCTGATTGATAAAAGCATCTGCGTGGATAGAAACGAAGACATCCGCATTATATTTTCTAGCAATGGTTAAACGTTCACGTAAGCCAATATAATAATCGCCGTTTCTCGTTAATACAGCTCGCATACCGGGTTGTCTATCAATGATTTGTTTCAATTTCTGCGCAATTATAAGTGTTACATCTTTTTCCATCGTGCGTCTTGGTCCACTAGCACCAGGATCTTTACCACCGTGGCCAGGATCCAGTACAACAACAACATCACGCAGCGTTTTTCCAGGTTCATGGCGAGCCGATACAGGTACCTTCGTTGTATTTGTTACACCACGTCTATTAACAGACCCAGTGGATGAAGTTGATCGATCCTGCAAATTACCATTTGTAGCAAAATCTAATGAAAAGCCATGTTTTGACGAAGCGGAGCGATGCATGGGATTCGTTCTAGTCATGACTGCTTGACTCACCTCAAAAACCAGGCGCAGGGTTTGTGGATTTGGGCGGCCACTGCGAATATATTTGATTAACTGCCTGCCTAAATTAACTCGATTCAGATTCACTGCCAAATCAGTGCCCTCAAAATCAATCACCACACGATTGGGATTTGTGAGCGTGAATACTCTGTGCGCAACAGCTTCATCCAGAGTAAACAGTACAGAAGGATTGCCTGACTGTTGCTTTATCTCAATCGATAACAATTTTGCTGCCATTAACGTCGAACACCAGACTATCAATAAGCAAATGCTAGTTATGCGTAGTTTCATTGTTTACCTTCAAGGCAAGACAAAATTAATTCCCCAGCAGCGGTTGTTGCAGTTAAAGTCAACAAACGTCCACTCCCATTGATAGTAAAGGCAAAATTAAGATCAACATTTCCCAAATTTTGACCAGCTCGTTCAGGCCATTCAATACAGCAGATTGCATCAGTCAAAAAATAATCTCTAAAACCAATATACTCCAGCTCCGCTTCATCGTGAATACGGTAGAGATCAAAATGATGTACTTGTAAATGCTGACATTGATAGCTTTCAAGCAATGAAAAAGTCGGACTTTTAATAGCTGACTTAACACCTAGAGCTCGTAGCATAGCGCGGATAAAAGTTGTTTTTCCTGCCCCTATCTCACCACTAAAGGTCAGCACTAAAGGAGCATTTAGACAAGTTGCCAAACGTACCGCAAGCGCTTCGGAATATTGCACATCAGGCAAAGCAATGCAATTAACTTTGACCATAAAAACTCATTTTACTCTTGATAAATAATTAACCTGACGACGTAGATAAGGCATTAAATCACTAGCTAGCAACCCACGTTCACCCATAACAGCCGCTGCAGCATCTGCGGCACTGGCATGTATCCATACACCTAATTTGGCAGCCTCGGCAAGTACCAGGCCCTGAGCGATTAATCCAGCAATGACTCCACTAAGCACATCCCCCATCCCTGCACTTGCCATACCAGGATTACCATCAGCACAGAGATAAACACCAGGCTCATCCGTACACACAATAGAACCTACACCTTTAAGGACAACATTTCCCCCATATTGTTGTTGTAACGCCAATGTTGTTTGGTACCTGTCTTTTTGAATCTCTGCCGTAGAACATTGAAGCAAACTGGCCGCTTCTCCAGGATGAGGCGTCAAGATCCAATTATCATCATGTTGAGGATTCTGAGCGAGTAAACGTAGGGCTGAAGCATCAATAACCATAGGTAATTGGGAAGCAATCGCTTGATTAAATAAAACCTTTGCCCATTCATCCTCACCAAGACCAGGACCAATGATGCAGACAGTTGCCTTAGCAATCAGCGATAAAAGCTCAGCAACCTCTTCAATGCCATAAATCATTGCTTCTGGCAATAAAGGTAACACTCGCCCTGCGTGTTCTGGTCGTGTAGCAATCGTTACCAGGCCGGCACCAACACGCAAGGCAGCATTTGCAGCCAAGTAAACTGAACCCGGCATACCGTGCCCACCGCCGATAACCAAAACATGGCCAAAATTGCCTTTATGAGAATTTTTTAAACGCCGCGGAAGTAACGCATGGCCTAAATTTTCATCCAAAAGATAGGCAGCGGGTTTAATCTTTACTAAACAAGATTCAAGTTGTAGGCTATGACAAACTAGTTCACCGCAATGATCAGGCCCATCCAAGGTCATTAATCCAAGTTTAGATGCGATGAATGTCACTGTAGAACTAGCTTTGACAGCAACTCCCATTACGCGACCTGTATCGGCATTTAAACCAGAAGGAATATCAAGGGCTAATACTGGTAAGCCGCTGTCGTTGATCTGATTAATAGCCGTCGCTATCGGACCATGCACATCTCCTTGCAAGCCGATTCCTAATAAGGCATCAATAATTAACTCTGCCTCAGGGTCTATAACGTCATCAAGGCATTGGCAAGGAACACCTGCAGCCATTGCTGCTGTAGCTGCTCTGGCTGCAGGCGGTGGCAAATCTTCTATTGTTTTGTGCTGATTAACAACAACTGAATACCCTTTTTTGTGTGCAAGGCGTGCAAGAACATAACCATCACCAGCGTTATTACCACTACCACAGAAAATGGCTAACGTACGTACTGTGGGATATAACATGGATAAGGTAGAAAAAGCGCTCGTCCCCGCACGTACCATTAACTCATCTTCAGACAATCCCAGATCATCCGTAGCCATCTCTTCACATAAACGAATGTGTTTAGTCTGATAAAGAGCAACCTTTGATGTAGTCATGGCCTTGTTATGCTCCATAAACTCTAGCAGGAATTCACTCGTCAATTCTTAGTTATTACAGCAAGTGACTTACTAAAACTCTCACAAATCACTTGCTTTTTGAATTAACAGCTTAGGCTTCTAATCTTTTTTACAAGGGTTAATGAAGGCTTGCTTCGCCCTTTTACTTCAGTTCCTGCTATCGCTGGAGGTGGCGAGGGTTCACTGGTATCTTCACCAAATTCCATTCCCCTACCATTTTCTTTGGCATAGATGGCAAGTACCGCAGCTGGAACTATGAAAATCTGCACGCTATGACCAGAAAATCTCGCAGTAAATACTATTCTATCATTTTCAAGATGCAAACCACGACATGCTTTAGGTGAAATATTTAACACTATCCGCCCACTATTAACATGCTCCTGTGGAACCTGCACCCCGGGATACGTCGCATTTACCAATATATATGGCGTCAGATCATTATCAACAATCCAATCATAAATAGCGCGTATAAGATAAGGCTTATTAGAGGTCATATTCATCATTAGGCCGCCCTTAATTGCCTCTCAGCGTCTGTCAAACTTGCCTGGAATGAATCGCGTTTAAATAAACGTTGCATATAGGCATTCAATCCCTTCATCTTGGCAGGTATTTCTATACCCAGTTGCGGTAGACGCCACAATAATGGTGCAAGTGCACAATCCAGTAAAGAAAACTCATCACTTAGGAAATAAGCTTTATCCGCAAAGATCGGTTCTAAACTTACCAAGCTGTCAAATAAATGTGTGCGCGCTTCTTCTTGCTCAACACCTGCTTTAATGCGTTGAAGTAAATAGTACCAATCCTGCTCAATGCGATGCATCATTTTTCGTGTTTCTGCACGAGCGACTGGGTATACAGGTAAAAGCGGTGGATGTGGAAAGCGCTCATCTAAATATTCCATAATGATGCGAGCTTCATACAAAACCAATTCGCGATCAAGCAGTGTAGGAATAGTACCATAAGGGTTCACAACAACTAGCTCACTGGGAGGCTCTCCTTGTTTAGCGTGAAGGATTTCAACATTTACACCCTTTTCTGCCAATACAATACGAACTTGATGACTATAAATATCATCATTATCAGAATACAAAGACATAATCGTGCGCTTTGCAACAATAGCCATCAGCAACTCCTCATCAATCGTTAAACCATACTTTTACAGAAGGTTAAAGAGCAGCATTTTACCACAATTTACCTAGCATGATGAACCTAGTATGACAATTTGTCATTTCGCTATAAATAAGTCAATTTTGTTTTGCAAATCAATCCAGAAAACACGCATTATTGAATATGCTCATAAATGGAGCTTTTTCCAGTATGCTTTCTTGAGTTGATAAGCCACAATTAAGAAGATACTTAAAAAATCAACACCATTATCCCTATATGATAACGTACTAATTTTACAGGTTCACCGACATAGACAAGAAAAGTCACTAAATCTTGCAAAACACTATCGAACTGTCGCTGGTTCATTTCTCCATTTTCTACAAGAACCAAATGAGATATCGTCGATTTTTTAGGGTCTGCCTCTCTTACAGCAATCACTTTTCCAGCAAGCGGCGCTAAAACATTAGGCATTGCTACCTCAGGAACCAATAAATTATTAGCACCAAAAGGTCTTGTGTCATCAGCATAAAAACTCTTCAGATAAGTATAAATCCACTCTGGACCACGTTCTCGAGCAGATAAAGACAAGTCTGGTGGCGTAATACCAAACCATTGTCGCGCATCAGTAGCTGGCATACTAATATAAATCGGATCGTAGACTGCAGCGCTGGTAAAAATGAGATTATTAACTAGCAAGTCTTTATCCAGTGCGCCATCAAAGGTTGTCAACCCAAGATCTTTTGCCATGCGGTTATAACGCATATACCGCAGCGAATGGCAACCAGAACAATAATTCATAAATAATTTTGCACCCCGCTGTATTTTTGCTTGATCATGGATGTCTATATCGATTGACGCCATCTCAACCTTGCTAGCAGTAGCCGCCTGTAGCAAAGAACTCATTAACAGACTGAGTAAGTAAGTAACTATCCTATCTTTGCTCATCCATCTATCCTCTCAGGTACTGTTTTATGCTGCTCATAACGGCTGTAAAAAAGGCATCAACAGAAAATAAGCAAAATAAATAACCGTACAAACTCTTGCCAAATACTGTTTCAGTAGGGTCACTTGAACCGTCCCCAAATAACCTAGAATGCAGAAACTAGTTACAAAAGCAATTAAGGCATATTTCGAATAATTCCCTTTATAACGTATGGCTCGAACAGGACTTCTATCCAACCAGGGTATAAATAATAAAATTAATATTGCTGCTCCCATAGCAATCACGCCGGTTAGCTTGTGTGGAATAGCGCGTAAAATGGCATAAAAGGGCGTCATATACCATACCGGTGCAATATGTTCCGGTGTTACCATTGGATTTGCCGGAGCAAAATTAGCATACTCTAGAAAATAACCACCCATTTCAGGGATAAAGAACACTACTGCAAAAAAACCAATCAAAAGACAATGACACCCACCAAATCTTTCACGGTAAAATAAGGATGAAAAGGAATTCCATCAAGCGGCTTGCCTTCTTCATTCAGATGTTTCTTGATTTCTATTCCCTGTGGATTATTAGACCCGACTTTGTGGAGGGCAATAATATGCAAGAAAACCAGTACTAACAGTAAAATAGGAATACCAATAACATGTAAGGCAAAAAACGTTGTAACGTCGCATTAGCAACGTTAAAATCACCGCGTAACCAAGTTGCCAAACCATCACCTATATAGGGAATTGCCCCAAATAGGGAAGTAATGACTTGTGCCCCCCAATAAGACATCTGCCCCCAGGGAAGTAGATAACCAAAAAAAGCCTCCGCCATAAGCAGAATAAAAAGTGCCATACCCAAAAGCCAGATCAATTCTCTTGGTTTTTGGTAAGAACCATACAATAACCCTCTAAACATATGTAAATAAACAACTATAAAAAACGCCGAAGCACCTGTTGAATGCATATAACGCAATAGCCAACCGTAATTGACATCGCGCATGATGTACTCAATAGAAGAAAAAGCCTGTTCAGAGGTTGGTGTATAGAACATGGTCAACCATAAGCCAGTGACCAATTGATTGACTAATACCACAATAGCCAAGGAACCAAAATAATAGAAGAAATTCAAATTTTTGGGAGCATAGTATTCACTGACATGGCTTTTCCATGTACTAAGTAGTGGAAAACGGGCATCCACCCAATTGATCAAACCCTTCATGGTTATTATCCTTCTTCTTTGTCCTGCCCGATTACAATGACATGCTCACTGATAAACTGGTATGGCGGCACCTCCAGATTTATAGGTGCGGGAACACCTTTAAATACCCTGCCAGCCAAATCAAAAGTTGAACCGTGGCAAGGACAATAAAAACCACCCGGCCAACTAGGACCAAGCTCATTCTCAACAGGGGTATATTTTGGTGAGCAACCTAGATGCGTACAAACTCCAACCAGAATTAAATATTCCGGTTTTATCGAACGGTATTGATTTTTCGCATAGGTTGGTTGTTGGTCAACCAATGAGTCCGGATCTCGTAATTGCTCATCATGGCCGCTAAGCTGCTGCAACATTTCCTTGGTACGCCGAATGATCCATACTGGTTTTCCTCGCCATTCAACCGTCACTTGTTGCCCCGGCTCTATCTTAGAAAGATCAACCTGTACAGGTGCACCCGCCGCTTGTGCCTTTGCACTAGGGAACCATGAAGCGATAAAAGGGGTTAATGCACAGGCAACACCCACGCCCCCTAATACACTAGTTGTCGTCACTAGAAAATGACGCCGTTGCTCATCAATTTCTTCCTCATTGGGAATATCATCACTACTAGGGTTGGGATCAACATTATCAATCACGGTCGCCTCGTCCTGGGTTCTGTCCCTAAGTCCATTTTCCTGACAGATACTATATTCTGACAAGAAAAATATAAATCCAGTTATAACAAAGAATTAAGTATTTGAAAACGGCCCTGAAAAATACCTGAGCAATCCTCAAGACATTTTTGTCTATACTGATACCTTCTCTTGAAAAGATGGGATATTTAATAAGAATACAACTGTCGGTACGAGTCAAAAGCCGCAGTATAAAACTGATAGGAAGCCATAACAGGTAACTGGCTGCTGTAATTCCGCGGAAAATGGAATGGTTGATTATAAAAAACCCTGCTTCTGCAGGGTTTTTATTAGAACAATTAACGCTTGGAGTACTGTGTTGCACGACGTGCTTTGTGCAAACCAACTTTCTTCCTTTCTACGCGTCGAGAATCGGTTGTCATCAAACCACGCGCACGTAGTTTTCGACGATAAGAGCTAGGGTTAGGTTCTGCGCCTTCAACCAAATCAGACTCATCATAGGCAACTAACGCACGTGCAATACCCAAACGAACAGCACCGGCCTGGCCAGAGATACCGCCACCAGCGACTGTCGCATAAACATCGAATTTGCCCATAACATCCACTGTCTCCAGTGGCTGGCATACAACCATGCAAGAAGTCTCGCGACCAAAATAATCTTCTAAAGCACGATTATTAATCACAATTTGACCTTTACCAGGGCGTAAAAACACTCTAGCTGTTGAGCTTTTTCTACGGCCAGTACCGTAATATTGCTGTCTTTCAGCCATAATACTTATTCCTCAATCTCAAGTTGCTTGGGTTGCTGTGCTGTATGCGGGTGCTCATTACCAGCATAAACTTTCAGTTTACGGTACATTTCTCTACCTAAAGGATTCTTTGGAAGCATCCCCTTCACTGCCAGCTCGATAATACGCACAGGGTTCTTTGCCTGTAATTTATCGAAAGAATTGATTTGATACCACCAGGAAATTCTGAGTGATGGTAATAGATCTTTTCTTTAAATTTACGGCCAGTGACAGTCACTTTCTCCGCATTCGTTACAACGATATAGTCCCCTGTATCAACATGAGGGGTATATTCTGCCTTGTGCTTGCCTCTTAAACGACGAGCAATTTCAGTAGCAAGACGACCTAAAACTTTGTCGCTAGCATCGACTACATACCAGTCACGTTTGACTTCGTGTGTCTTGGCGCTAAATGTCTTCATTAAATAACTCCGTACCGCCTTATTGGTAATCTTTCAATCTTGGACGGGCGATTTTAACCAAAACCGTGCTAACCTACAAGTAAAATGCAATAAATTCTTGCGAGGTTTTACAATTTGGCTGAAAGATATACGTTTAATTGGGGATTAACAAGCGTTCAACCGAATGACCAGCCATTAAATGACTGTCTATAATTTCATCAATATCAGCTGTTGTTGCATTAGTTATACCAAACCCCTTCTGGGTAAATCACGATACAGGGTCCACACTACGATCGACCAAGACACGCAGATTTGCTTACTCTTATTTTGCCAGGGCCATGCATGCCCAGCTCTAATAATTTTGTTTTCATATAATCAAAAAACAACTCTCCACCGGTGTTTGCACAACATTGCTTGCCAGCAGCTTTCTGATTAGTGCATAAAAAACATGCTTTGTATAATGGGTCAAAAGACTACTTACCTCGTTCCTCAATTTTGGTTTTTAATTTGAGTCCAGGCTTAAAAGTAACAACACGCCGTGCTACTACCGGAATTTCTTCCCCTGTTTTGGGGTTCCTTCCTGGCCTCTGTGGCTTATCACGTAAGGTAAAATTACCAAATCCTGATAATTTAACATGCTGGCCATTTTCAAGAGCATGTCTTAGCGTTTCATAAAACTCTTCAACCATTTCTTTTGCATCAGGCCTGGCTAATTTTAACTCATCACATAAAGTTTCTGCAATCACTGCTTTACTTAGTGCATTCACGATTAGTCCCTCAATATAATGGCAAATTTTTCTTCCAGTTTCTTGATTATAGCACTGATTATCTCATTGATCTCATTATCAACCATTGTTCGTTTATCATCCTGCAAAGTGAGCGCAATTGCCAGACTTTTTTACCTACTGGAATTGATTCTCCAGTATACACATCAAAGACATCAAAGGATTTCAGTAAAGCCTTATCGACTGTTTGCCGGACTAATTGCTCTATCTGTGCTGCACTCACTTCATTATTCACCAGCAACGATAGGTCGCGCCGTATCTGAGGGAATTTTGAAATCGGCTGATAACGTACTGATTTTGTGTTAATAAGTGCATCCAATCGAAGTTCAAAAAGCACCACCTCATCCTGTCTATCTAGTGCGTCTGCTATGCGTGGATGCAAAACACCACACCATCCAGCTTCCTGATTGGCAATCATAACTCGGGCTGACTTACCTGGATGAAGTGCGGGATGTACAGCAGCAACAAACTGTACTTCTGATAACTGTAACGCGGCAAACAGTGCTTGCAAATCGCCTTTTGCATCATAAAAATCAAATTTGGCGGTTTTTTCGCTCCAATTCATTGCCCCTTGCTCGCCAGTCAATAATCCTGCTATAGAAGCATATTCCTGCAATGAGCCTTGCTGTAAATCAAAAATCACTCCATTCTCAAATAACTTAATTGCTGTTTGCTGGCGATGTGTATTATAGACCATCGCAGCAATCAACCCGGGCCACATGCCTACCCGCATTTGCGACAATTCGGAAGAAATGGGATTTAATAATTGCATGGTAGGGTTTTGAGGATACAATTCTTGTTGCAACTCCGGATCAACAAAGCTGTAGCTAATTGTTTCATTGTAGCCACGCGCAATAAAAAACTGGCCAAAACGTGTAGCCAGTGATTCTAATGGATCGCTATTTCCAGCCTGCACCGTAGCAGTCATCTTATCGCCAGGTAGTTTGTCATAACCATGTAGGCGAATTATTTCTTCAATCAAATCAACATCTAAACTAATATCAAAACGATGAGATGGGATACTAATCAGCCATTCTCCAGCCGCTTTTCTATCAACATCCATACCCAGGCCTTGTAGCATTCTAACCATTTCATCTTCTGCAACAGCCAAACCGGTTAGTTGCTGTACCTTAGCTGGATTGAACGGAATCTTATTTTTTAATGGTAAGGCCGCTGATTCAGAAACAAACGATACAGGGCCAGCATCTCCACCAACAATATCCAGTAATAGATCAGTAGCACGCTCAAGAGCCAACAACTGCAGCGCAGGATCAACACCGCGCTCAAAGCGTTGCGATGAATCAGTACATAAACCATAACTACGCGCTACGCCAGCAATTATTATTGGTTTGAAAAAAGGCACTTTCGAGAAAAACATCTATAGTATGCTCCTGTACAGCACTATCCTCTCCCCCCATAACTCCAGCCATTGCCAAGGCTTTTTTATTGTCAGCAACCACCAATACTTTGTCATGCAAATTAATTTGTTGCCCATCCAGTAATTGCAATGTTTCATTTGCTTTAGCAAAACGAACATTAATATCCCCATCAATGGCTTGTAAATCAAAGGCATGCATAGGTTGGCCAAGCTCCAACATCACGTAATTAGTAATATCGACGACTGGGTGGATAGGGCGTAAGCCTGCACGTCGCAAACGCTCGCTTATCCAAATAGGGGTATGTACTTGAGGATTAATACCACGAATTACACGCCCATAATATTGTGGGCAAGCATCGGAATTTAGCAACTTAATTGCCAATTGCTCATCGGTAGTTGGTAAATTAGTCTTTTGAGGCAGTGGTTGGAGAGGTAATGAGGTCAAAGCTGCCACTTCACGTGCAACCCCTAGGACGCTGAAGCAATCAGCACGATTAGGCGTTAAATCAATATCGAGTACTTGATCATTGAGCGCTAGATAAATACGTAAATCCGTCCCTAATGGGGCATCTTCATCCAACTCCATAATACCGTCAGAACTCTCGGCAAGACCCAGTTCCGAAACAGAACATAGCATTCCCTGTGATAATTCTCCGCGCAGCATTGATTCTTTAATCACTAAACCACCGGGCAAATTAGCACCTATTTGCGCGAGCGCTACTTTCAAGCCTCGACGCACATTTGCTGCGCCACAAACTACTTTTAATGGTTTGCCAACTCCCGTATTTACTTCACACAAAGTCAGTTTATCTGCCTGTGGATGAGGCGTCGTATTTAAAACCTCCGCGACAATGACACCTGTAAAAACACCCGCAACTGGAGTCACCGCATCAACCTCCAAACCAGCCATGGTTAGAAGAGACGCTATTTGCTGTCCATTCAAAGAAGGATTTACCCATTCACGTAACCACAATTCACTCACTTTCATTGTAAATACCCGCCTAATATCCGGAGATTATTCAAGTAGACCAACATCATCTACGTGTTGCTGCTAGAACTGTTTTAAAAAAGTTAAGTCGTTTTCAAACATCATGCGTAAATCATCAATTCCAAAATACAGCATAGCCAATCTATCCATTCCCATACCAAAAGCCCAGCCTTGATATTCATCTGGAGAAATATTAACCGCGGTAAGAACATTTGGGTGTACCATACCGCAACCCAACACTTCTAACCAGCCAGTGAACTTACATGAGCGACAGCCTTTGCCAAAACATTGCGTACACTCAATATCCACCTCAGCCGAAGGCTCTGTGAAGGGAAAATAAGATGGTCTAAAACGTAAAGCTAACTCTCGTCCAAAGAAATAAGCAAAAAAATCCTGTAACAACCCTTTTAAGCCATTTAGTGTAGCTTCTTTATCAATAAGCAAACCTTCTACCTGATGAAACATGGGTGTATGAGTCACATCGGAGTCACAACGATATACTCGTCCCGGAGCTATCAACCGTAAAGGAGGAGTACGCTTTTCCATTGTCCGAATTTGGACAGGCGAAGTATGAGTGCGCAACAAATACCCATCGCCGAAATAAAAGGTATCATGCATGGCACGAGCAGGATGATGCCCTGGAATATTAAGTGCTTCAAAATTATAAAATTCTGTTTCAATTTCTGGGCCAGTGACAATATCAAAGCCTAACCGACTAAAATAATCATTAATACGCTGCTTTACCTGAGTGACTGGATGTAGAGAGCCATGTTGATTGGTGCGGCCAGGTAATGTTATATCAATTCGCTCGGCAGCCAATTTACTCTGTAATTGCACCTCTTTTAAGTGCAGCATCTTTTCTTCGATGAGAGCACTTATCTCTCGTTTAGCTAGATTAACTAACTGACCTACTTTGGGTTTTTCTTCTGCTGATAAATTAGCTAACTCTTTGAGGATTTCGGTGAGCTGTCCTTTCTTGCCCAAATAGTCGACACGAATCGCTTCAAGAGCGGTAACGTCTTCTGCCTGAGCGATTGCATCAGCAGCCTTTTGCTGCAACGCGATGATATCTTGCATGATTATAACCCACACGTAAAAAAGGAGGCCACAGCCTCCTTGTTAATTATCACGACAAAGCCTACTAGGCAAGTGCAGCTTTTTGCTTTTTTCAGCAACAGCAGCAAAGGCATGCTTATCATATACAGCCATGTCAGCAAGTACCTTACGATCCAACTCGATAGAGGCTTTTTTCAACCCAGCAATCAACCGACTGTATGATAAACCACACTCACGAGCCTGTGCATTGATACGAGTGATCCACAAAGCGCGAAACTGGCGTTTTTTCTGCCGGCGATCACGGTAAGCATATTGCCCAGCTTTGATAACCGCCTGTTTGGCCACACGGTAAGTGCGACTACGGGCGCCGTAATAACCTTTCGCTTGATCTAAAATCTTCTTATGACGTGCTTTCGCCGTCACACCACGTTTAACTCTTGGCATTATTCATTCCTCCCCTTAACTACCGTGCAACATACGCTCAGCCAGACGCGCATCACATTGCTTCAATGTACCTGAAGCAACACGCAACTGACGTTTTTGCTTGCTGGTCTTTTTAGTGAGGATATGGTTTCTATAAGCACCACGGCGCTTGATAATACCACTAGCTGTCTTACGGAAGCGTTTGTGCGCTCCACGATGTGACTTTAATTTTGGCATAGCATTCTACTCCGCATTTGTTCTGCTATTAATAACGATGCAGTGTAATCAATTAACTCTTTATCTTATCTCTCTGATATGAATAATTGAGCAAAAATTTTTACAACCGCCTTATTTTTTCTTTGGTGCTAAAACCATCAGTAATTGGCGACCTTCGCGTTTCGCTTGCTGCTCAATTACCGCATATTCAGCGGTATCCTGTTGCAAGCGCTCCATGATTTTCATACCTATTTCCTGATGGGCCATTTCTCTACCGCGAAATCGCAGCGTGATCTTGACCTTATCACCATGATTGAGGAAACGGACCAGGTTGCGTAGCTTGACCTGATAATCCCCTTCTTCCGTCGTTGGACGGAATTTTAACTCTTTGACTTGAA
Source organism: Legionella tunisiensis (assembly GCF_000308315.1). Taxonomy (GTDB): domain Bacteria; phylum Pseudomonadota; class Gammaproteobacteria; order Legionellales; family Legionellaceae; genus Tatlockia; species Tatlockia tunisiensis. The sequence continues at coordinate 14,422 of NZ_CALJ01000300.1, forward strand.
ATTGCTTCTGCTTTTTCTTCGCTTCCGTTTGCTTTTTATTCAATTCAAAAAGAAATTTGCCATAATCCATAATGCGGCAAACAGGCGGCCTAGCTGTAGGGGATATCTCCACCAAATCATAACCACCTTCTTCTGCCGCCCGCAGGGCTTCTCGCGTTGATACAACTCCCACCTGGTTGCCATCGACATCAATTAAGCGTACCTCAGGCACATTAATCTGTTCGTTAATTCGCGCGCGATCACTATCACGCTTATTCGATACGCTAATGGTTTAATCCTCCAAATGGTTTATACGCGACCTTTTGCGTCAACTTCCTGACGCATGGTATCACAAATTGTATCAATATTCATCACACCTAAATCAACACCTTCTCTTGTTCGCACCGCGACAGAATTATTTTCAACTTCTTTATCGCCAATAATCAGCAAGTAAGGTACTTTTTGTAAAGTATGCTCGCGGATTTTAAAGCCAATCTTCTCATTTCTCAAGTCAAAATTGGCACGAAAGCCCTGCTTTTGCAAAATAGTTGTCACTTTAGCAGCAAAATCATGCTGCTTGTCGCTAATTGTCAATACAGCAACTTGCGTTGGCGCCAACCATAAGGGCAAACGACCTGCGTAATGCTCGATCAAAATTCCCATAAAGCGCTCAAATGAACCCAAGATAGCGCGATGTAACATGACCGGTGTTTGTCTGCTGCCATCTTCTGCAACATATTGGGCATCAAGTCTGTCAGGCATAGAAAAATCGACCTGTATAGTACCACACTGCCAAATACGCCCTAAACAATCCGCTAAAGAGCATTCAATCTTCGGCCCATAGAAGGCCCCTTCCCCCGGAGCATCAATCCATTCAATCCCTCTACTCTGCATAGCACGCTTTAATGCTTCCTCTGCCTTATCCCAAACCGCATCACTCCCTACTCGCTTTTCCGGACGCAAAGCCAAGCGGTATTTTATCTCTTTAAAGCCAAAATCAGTATAAACTGATTGTACTAACTCGAGCATCATTGCTACTTCAGATTGAATTTGCTCTTCTGTACAAAAATATGTGCATCATCCTGTACCATGTTGCGCACACGCATCAAACCATGCAGAGAGCCGGAAGGTTCACAGCGATGACAGTTCCCAAACTCAGAAAAACGTAGTGGCAAATCTCGGTAAGATCGAATTCCTTGATTATAAACTTGCACATGGCAGGGGCAGTTCATTGGTTTTACAGCATATTGGCGATTTTCTGTTTCTGTAACAAACATCTCATCGCGAAAATTATCCCAATGCCCTGATTTTTCCCACAACACCTTATCAACCAGCTGTGGTGTTTTAATTTCTTGATAGCCAAAATCGTACAAACGATTACGCATATATTGTTCAAGTAATTGATAAACAATCCATCCTTTCGGGTGCCAAAAAACCATACCGGGTGCGATTTCCTGAAAATGGAATAAATCCAAAGCCTTACCTAATTTTCGGTGATCGCGTTTTTCAGCTTCTTCTAAACGATACAAATAATCCGCTAATGCTTTTTTGTCTGTCCAAGCCGTACCATAAATACGCTGTAACATTTCATTACGCGCATCTCCTCGCCAGTAAGCTCCTGCTACTTTCGTTAACTTAAATGCTTTCAAGTATGAGGTAGAAGGCACATGAGGCCCACGACAGAGGTCTTCAAAATCCCCTTGCTTGTATAAGGAAAGAACTTCTCCTTCAGGAATATCTGCAATAATTTTAGCTTTATATTCCTCACCAATATTGCGGAAATAAGCAATTGCCTCATTCCGTGGCAATACTCGGCGAGTAATCGGGTAATCCGCTTTTACCAATTCTTGCATCTTCGCTTCTATACGCTCCAGATCCTCTGGAGTAAATGGCCTTTGAAAAGCAAAATCGTAGTAAAAGCCATCCTCAATAACGGGTCCAATAGTGACTTGTGCACTGGGAAATAAGAGTTTAACCGCTTGAGCCAATAAATGAGCCGTTGAATGACGGATGACTTCAAGGCTATCTTCTTGCTGTTTCTCAGTAACAATGACTAAGGAGCAATCATCTTGCATAAGATAACTGGTATCAACCAATCGACTATCAACTCGTCCCGCAAGTGCAGCTTTTGCCAATCCAGGACTAATACTTTGAGCAACATCATAAACCGTTACGGGGTGCTCGAAATGTTTGACACTTCCATCAGGCAATTTAACGTTTGGCATTTTGTTATCCTTCTATCCTTCAGGCAGGTAAAGTTTCAATCATAATTGTAATAACAACTGGTAGCTAGAAAATAATTTTCAACGATCAATATACGACAAAAAAACCCTGCGGGGCAGGGTTAAGTTGGTAGGCACGAGTGGGATCGAACCACCGACCACCACCATGTCAAGGTGGTGCTCTACCACTGAGCTACGTGCCTATTATTCGTTCTATACCAAGAATGGCGTTGATTATATAAAAGCTATGATTACAAAGCAAATAGTTTTAATACCTACAGAACTTAAAAAATAAGACTTATTCGGAGGAGAAAGGCTTGAATAAAACTGCTCACTATTCAAGCCATATTTAGGATGCGAGGCTAGTTGCTATAGCTAGACCACTTAGTATAAACAATGCACTACTGTGTTCCATCATGTAGTGCAAAATTCCCTGTTTAGACACGAATTGAAACGGTCCCGTTGTTTCCTATTCTATTATTGCAGAACAACACAAAAATTCAATCATTAATTTCGAAAAGAAACATTTCATTTCGTTTCGATTCATTACAAATTTGCAGGAACTTTTACCCTCTGCTACACTGCGCTAATTTGGTTCTCCAGAAAAGCATGCTCATGGAAAAAGTCGATTTAACTAAACAATTTGCCTATCGCTTGCGTGATGCCATGATTGCTGCTGGATTTAATTCACGACGCTCTACATCTGGAGTATGTATTCATAAACTAGCGGAGATCACTGGATACTCACTGCAGATCTGTCGTAAATATTTACGCGGAGAAGCAATTCCAGAACCGACCAAACTGGTTGAAATTTCTTCGAAACTTAATGTTTCGCCTGGTTGGTTACTGTTTGGTGATTATCACCATGGCATACCTCAGCCGGAAGATAGAATTACAATTAATAAGAACTTGCTACATTATATTTTCACTCAATTAGCTGAGCTATATACTAATTTCCCACTTGGAGATGAACTTCCTGATTTCTTGCTAGAATTGAGCAATGATCTTGGCCAAATTAATGCAACTGAAGATCAATCAAAAAATCATTGATTTGGCTCTCTCCTCTATTAAACGATTTAGTCACTAGCATGGAGCAATTTAAGTATTATTTATGGATATTCACAACGAAATAAGACCACATTCGCAACTACTAAAATTATTGTTCGCCTTTAAAAACAAGGTAGGGGCTGTATTTAAAGATATACTTGGCTTACATGAAATTAATCATATTGCCATCACTCGCATTAGCATCGAACAAGAGATTGTCATTTTCTCTTCTACCCCTGCACTCGAGTTTAATCTATTTAATAGCGAGCTCTGGCACTATGATCAAACCTATCATCCCGCTTGGTTTCGTGTAGGTGAGCAAACCAGCTGGCAATCTCTATATAGTCCGGCACGCTATGATGAACTTTATTATCAGAAACAAATCAAACATCACTACCCAATCGGCTCCTCTTTTGCAATCTACCAAAACAATACTTTTTATATTTATTCACTGGCAAGCAAACAATCTTGCCCTCAAACACAAGAAATTTTTGCCACCCAGTACGATGATTTTCGTAAAATAGGTTTATACTGCACTAATCATCTACAGGACCTTTTCATAACTTGTGATAACTTGGCAAGCCAGTCTAAGCCTACAGAACTTAAACAATTAATACCCATTTAGCATAAGCTCGCTGGTTCTAGGGCTCAATACCATCTCTCCTGAAGATGAGTCACATACTTCTGGGTATGAAAATCCAGCATTATGTTAAACAGGCAATCTAATAGGAAAATTAGGAAATGTATAACGATTAATTATTTCTTATTTAAGAACAAAGGACTAGGAATTAGGAAAGAATCTGTTATTACTCAGCCCTCAAAACTAGATTCAAAGGGCTGGCAAGGGATATTCTCTAAACTCTTAAACAACTACTGTCTCTTGTAGCGTGTCAATCAGATTAGCGTCAGATTGACTGTGTTGATCAAGCATATGGCAATAATTTTGACGTTTAATGGGATCTTTTTCTTTCGCACAACGTTCCTGAAAAGTCTCAAGAACTCCATTATCTGCACTACCAGCAAATGAGAAAAAGGAATTAAACAACTTATTGCGACTGCTGCTAATTTTTCATTAAAGACCCTTTTAATTGGTTAAGTTAGACTTAAAACACTTAAAGAGAGCACCACATTCTTTCAACACAAGACTAGTGTGCACTAAAATCTATAAAATTTAAATTTTATTTTACGTTTCTTTAAATGTCTCTATTAGCTTTTCCATTTTCGTCTTTAGAAACAAAAGATTACCCATAATACTGTTACAAAAATCCTTGAGAATTAATAAAAATCTCTCATTGCAACAAATCTTCTTTCTAGCGACCGTGCGCATTGTATCATAAGAGATATCATTTTCTCAAATCATTTCTGTCAATATTAAGACTTATTTGTCAAAATAAAATACAAATATTTAATGCTGCTGCCTCGTTAAATTGGCTGTGACAAAGAGAAATCAAAAAATTAAAAGAAAAGTCATTCCATTAATGTAAAAAAGTTTAAAATTTTATTTTTTGTATTGGATGCGACTATTATGTATGCGAGATTTCTATTTTTGTTATTCTTTACTCAAGCTGCACTAGCAGGACCCTGGTTCACAGGACCTTTGCTTGCACCTGCAGGAAGAACCATTCCTGCAGGTCATTTCAACTTTGAACCCTATGCCTTTTATAGCGGCTATCCGAATGGATTTCGAAACATTGAAGTTACTCCCATTCTCACGGCAGGAGTCAATGATTTCTTAGATTTACAAACTTCCTTACCTTACGATTACAGTTGGGATCATGGGCAGCACGGGAATGATATCGGTGATTACAGTTTAGCTATGGGTATCCAGGTCTTGCGTCAAAAAGAAGATTCTTGGCTGCCAGATCTACGTCTTGTCTTACAAGAGGTATTTCCTACAGGACGGTTTGACAACTTAAATCCACGAAAATTGGGTACCGATCAGACTGGTTTAGGCGCATATCAAACATTTATTGGCTTGAATTTCCAACGACTGACTCAATTTACAAACGAGCATTATTTGCGCACTCGCTTGAGTTTAGTTGCCGCAAGATTCAGTGACGTCAAAATCCATGGAATCAGTGCTTTTGGGGGTACCGCTACAACGGAAGGCCGAGTTAACCTAGGAAGCAGTTATTCAGTTGATTTAGCTGCCGAATATACATTGACTCAAAATTGGGTTCCTGTTTTTGAAGTCTTGTATGCCCATAGTCCAGCAACCAATTTTGATGGCAACCCTGGATTTACTCCAGGAGGTACTGTTGCAGGCGTTGGTGGGAGAGCAGGCGATCAGGTTTCCTTGGCTCCAGCGATTGAATATAATTTTAGCTCAAATCTCGGTATTATTGGTGGGGTCTGGTTTTCTATCACTGGTCCGCATGCGGCTAAATTCGTTACAGGAGCAGTTGCGATTAACTGTTATATTTAATTCATTTCAATGTATGCATGAAAAACACCAAGCGCTTACTCTTTCAATTGATGAGCGCTTGGATCCTCGTAAAACAATATTTTATTCAACAGCTAACCTTATACAAATTCTTGGTGGTATTCATCACTAGGCAAGATATATGAAAATTATGTTGAAATTTATAAAAGCAAATATCATTGAGCAAAGAGAGTATGCCCTATTCTAATTTTACAAAAAAAAAATGTCACTACTATAGATAACTTATAGACTCATCACTAAGGATGGATGATGTTTCCATGGGCCCTTGCTTTTTTGGTAATGACTCTACTAACTGCGTTATTTAGTTATAAAGGAACCCCCTCCACCGCTATCTACATAACAAAAATTCTATTTTTCTATCCTTACTTATTTTTCTGGTACTAATAGTAATGAGCGCTTTCGATTCAGCCCCACCTCCATCCTTAGATCCTAATGGCAAAATGATCCCTTAGATAAAAAATTACTCACTCCATGGAGAATAAAATCAAAGCGACCATGGCAAACACCATTCCCAAAGTTTGTTTGAGGGATAAACCTTGTTTTAAAAAAGTATCGATAGCAGTAATGTGATAACGGGGTACATGGAAGTAATCAAAACAACAGGCATTGCTGGCCCCTTACGTAAAGCAATAATAAAAAAGATGCAAGCAACTCCATTGGCAACCCCATTAAGAAGACCATAAAGACCTCCTTTCACAGATAGTTCTGGTTTGAAATTCAGCAATACAAGGGCAAGAACACCAGATACCAAAACCCCTAAACTGGAATAAAAAGTAATAGAAAGTGGATTAATAAAATTTGCCGCCCTGGCGCCCCAATACCCCCAAGCACCATAAAGACAAAGGGCAATAAGTGAGGGATAATACCAAGAACTGATAGTCATATAAATTTCGCTTTTACAAATCGCTAAACAGCAGATTCTCAATACTAAAAACAGAGACTGAGCATAACCGGGCAAGCAATAAAATAAAACCACTAGCTATAAAAAATCTGGCAATTTATTTTCATATATTTCAATTTATCTACACAATAAGCTAGCCAAGAGTAACATACTCTTGCATGCCATCCATACTCATTTCTGCTGTTTCTGTTTTTAACAACTCAGGCAGAACAATAGGCATTAACGATTTATCAACGTAGATTCTATTTAAAAAACAAATGCTTTCTTTATGAGCAGACGCTGAAATGCAAATTTAGAACTGGTTATTAGCTATTCACCGTCTGTACCCAAATAAATTGAGTATAAATTTTATTTGCCACCCGCCTTAAAGGCACATGATTTGTGTTGACTAAAATAATAATGGAAATTTGTTCATCAATATGGCGTACCACCCAGCTACTATAGCCTCGTATTGCACCATTTTTTTGAGCAACAAGCTTATTTCCAAAATAAGATACTTGCCAACCTAATGCCCATGACCATCCTTTACGACCAGAAGGCTTACCATCTTGTAAAAAAACGGGCCTCCACATCTCCTGATAACTCGCTGGTTGTAATAATTTTTCTTTCGTCATGGCTGCATCCCATTTTGCCATATCACTAATGGATGATAAGACACCGCCAGAGCCCCACATCTGCAACCAAGGCGTTCGATTTGGATTGGGAACTACCTTGTTATTGATGACCCGATAACCAGCAGCCAAACCTGGAGGAGTGAAGGTATCAGGAAATCCTGTTTGCATCATATTTAAAGGAGTAAATATATTTTTAGCTAAAAAATTGCTCAGGCTCTGTTGACTAACCTTCTCAATTACACGGCCCAACACAATATAACCAAAGTTATTGTACTTAAAATGAGTACCGGGCGGAAATTGCATGGGTTTATTAGCCATTTTTTGCCAAATACGCAGCCAAGGTAGATGAGGCCCTTGATATTGTGGAATACCACTGGTATGTGAAAGCAATTGCCGAATCGTTACAGGCTGCCATTGCTTTGGTGCACGCGGAAGGTATTTTAATACCGAATCATTAAGACTGAGTTTACCTTGTTGTACTAAGAGCATCACTGCAAATGCAGTGATGGATTTGGATACTGAACCAATACCAAACCGTGTATCTGTTTTTACCGCCAGACCCTGCAAATCAGCATAGCCATAGCCCTTCATCAATACAGGCTCACCTTTGTATAAGACAGCAAGAGCCAGACCGGGAATATGAGACTGTTGCATTTCAGCCGCTACTAACTGGTCGATTTTTGTTCCAAGAGCACCGAGTTTAACGCAGCCGCATTCAACCAAAGCGGCAAGAAGGAAATAAACCAA
>NZ_CALJ01000299.1 GCF_000308315.1 Legionella tunisiensis
ATAATTCTTTCTCACCGGTATTGCCATTGACCTGTACTGAAGCACAAGCCCCTTTATTCGCTTCACAGAAAGTTAAAAAATCCTTGGTTTCAGGTGGTAAAGGAGATATCCATGACCCCTCTAAAGGTAGCTCCCCCCATAAGTCATCAAAATGTAACAAGCCAGACCAATCACTTGGAATCTGATAAAAGGCTTGATTTGGATCATTGCTATTCCATACCTGCAAAAAACTCCAGGCAACAACATCCGCTTTATTAAATTGGGCCACCATTGCAGGATTGCTGACATAAGATAATTTACCGTAAGGCTGGCCATTTTTATAAGCACCATCATACTCATAAGGATTTTCGCCATACATAGACCAACTAGTGGTATATAAAGTTAGCGATGCTTGTGCCGCCACAGGTAACAGAGCAGAAACCAAGGCCAGCAAAGTCAATTTTTTAAACATTTGCATAAACTCTCCAACAATTATTGATGGTCAAATTTTAACTTTCTCGCTTCTCCTCTAACCACTGTCATTTTTGACAGGGGCTATAAAGTCAGTAATTGTTCCGCGAGCGCCTTTGCTAAGGCTTGATATTTATTTTTAACCGCTAATTTTTATTTATTTTTTGAATGTGAAAATTAATGGTTCTTTCACTTAACTCAAGCTGTTGCGCTATCTCTTTTACGGAATATTCTTTAGCAATAAGTAATAAACATTGAATTTCCCGCTGTGTTAGACGAAAGAACTGATTTGGGGATACGTCCTCAAGAAGATGAGTCTGGATGTAGTGGTAATAATGATGAGCTGCCACGAAGAACTCATACTGCGCCTGCGCTTGTTGCAGATTACTTTGTTCATTTTGCATCTGTACTAGTAACAAAACCGCAAAATTATTATGAGGTCCATGAATGGGTATAGATAAACCGGATTCAGCACCAAAAGCAATCGAATCTAACCGCATTTTGCGTTCTGACTCAGAAGTTGCCTGGGCAAGTTGCTGTTCTAAATTCCAATAAATAGGTAAATGGTTGTTATAAACAAAGCTTAAAGTACTATCGATGTCATTATACTGCTCTTCAAGATAATGCTTATGCCAGACTCTAAAATTCGCTGAAGACATATCGTATTTTAATTTATTGGCTGAATTGGGATGATAGGCATAATAGGTAAAAGAAAAGGTGTTAACTCCTTTATTAGCTAAATAACGACTTAAAGCCTCATCACATTCAGTGATGCCATTGGCCTGCACCAATTCATTTTCCAATCGTATTAGCAAATTATCCATCCTGATTCATCCGCCAGTAAGTCATCATGACAAGAAGAATATTGGATAGAAAGATATAAAAGAAAAACCAGCTATAACCAAGTGCTTGTTCCAGTAGTCCACTGAAAGCACCAAAAAACATAACTCAACGCCATGATAGCTGTACAAAGAGTATACATAGACATGGGATAAATACCTTTATTCGCAACAGCTAAAAGATATCCCATATAGCAACCATTGACTAAGCCAAAGATTAGCTGATTAACCAAAATGACTGCGTAAATAAAGTAAATATTGTGCTCATCGAAAGAGAGAAAAAAGAACAACACATGCCCCATCATTAAAAGGATTGTTGTATTCTTTAAGCAATCTGCCAACTTATAACGGCTAATTAAAAGACCAGAAATAAAAACACCACTCATTAAAGAAAAGGATCCGCCAATACCATAAACTGCTGCAAATTGAGATAAAGAAAGAGCTATCCCCATTTTATCAAGCAGAAATAAAGGAATCATTTTTTGCATTTGAGCATCAGAAAAATTATATAAAATAAAACAACAGCGCGGGGTACAATTCACGTTTACAAAGCAAACTCTTACAAATGGCGAGATAGTTGCTTGGAGACGTTTGACGAGTGTAAGCTGCTTTTTCTGGTATTTTAATCCAATGATAGAGAGCAAATAGTAAGACGATTAGACTGAGACTAGAAAAAAGAGACTCCAGACATTAACCTCATACTCTATGGCCAATCGACCAGCTAAAACCAATAATCCTCCTTTTATAAACAGGCGCCCAAATTGATAAAAATAGTCCGTAATGGTACGTATTTTTTGCCTATGTTCATCCAAATTAAGCAAATAAAGACCATCTGTCACAATATCATGAAGTGCTGAAAAAAAGCCAAACAAATAAAAAGTAATATACTAATAAATAAGAAATTGGCTTTATTAATACTAATTGCTAGAAGCAGGAATACAAAAGCTATGAATGTCTGACTAAAGATAGTTAACTTTTTCTTACTGGCTATTTTCTCCAAAAAAGGCGCAAATACTGGCTTGCTAACCCAGGGTAAGATTAATAGACTGCTGATTAATGTCGAGTGGTAATTATCCACTCCTTGTTGTTGGTAGACCAGCATAGCAACCACACCCACTACAAAATAGGGAATACTTTGTAAAAAATATAAGCTTGCTATCCATTGATAAGCTTTTTGAGTTGATACAGACATATCCTGCTCATAGATGGCCACCAAACGCCAAATTGTACACCAAATAACCATAATTGAAAATATTAATGCTTTTTGACTTTATCTAACGTGGGTTCAATATATAACGTCACTTTGGGTGCACTAGGTATAATGCAAGGGATCGGAGCTGCAGGTAGTACATTAATTAGTAGGTTTATTGTCACCGGATTTTGTTTTAAACTCGCATTTATTGTCTTGACCCTTTTTGACATCTTGGCCTTACTAATATTCTTTTCTATATGCCTGAAAGCAAAGATTATCCCATGGAGAAGGTAGTAAGTAATGTGGAATAATTTATCCTCTGTTCCATTACCAATCGCATTACTATTGCTAGTTTTTATTTAACTGCTGTCAGAAAAGTCGGACGCTTTGTATTGCCGATCTGGTTAATTGTTACAATGGCAGCCTTAATCGTACTAATAACCGGCCATATTACTCCACTTCAAGCAGTTAACTCCGTTGATTTCAATATTATTTTTTACTTACTTGGTGTGTTTATCATTGGTTCAGCTCTGGAACAAAGCAACTATCTAGAGCAGGTTATGCTCCATTTATTTAAATGGGCGCATACTGGTAGCCAATTATTGGCAATCCTGATATTGTTTAGCGGATTCAGCACTATGCTATTAATGAATGATACTATTGCGATTGTTGGTGCACCCGCAATTTTATTGCTATGTAAAAAAACAAACATCTCTCCTTTACCATTATTGTTGGCATTAGCCTATACCTTAACTCTAAGCAGTGTAACCAGTCCAATTGCCAACCCGCAAAATCTATTAATAGCCAATCAGATCAATACCCCTTTTGTTCATTTTTTTCATTCTCTGTTGCTTCCTACATTATTAAATGGCGTGATTTTATTTATTTATTTAAGACTCTGTTTCCATCAGCAGCTTTCCACTATACAGCGAATTGAAGAGCCCCATCTCAATGTAGATAAAAATTTAGCTAAGTTGGCAAAGTTAGCAGTGATTATATTGTTCCTGTTTATCTGTGTACAAATTACCTTAAGCCTTTTTAACCCAGAATGGCATATTGCATTTAGTATCATTGCACTTGTAAGTGCTAGCCCCATTATACTGAAACATCGTCAACGGCTGAGTTTAATTCAAAGTATTGACTGGCATACTTTGCTATTTTTTATCAGCCTGTTTATCTTTATTGAGTCAGTCTGGTTAACTAACTACTTCCAGACATTCTTCACCAACCTCAATTTGCAATTAACTCATCCTCTAACGATAACTGGTGTCAGTTTATTATTAAGTCAATTGATTTCCAATGTTCCTTTAGTAATCTTGTATTTACCATTCTTGCAGAATGGACCAGTCGACTCGTATATGATTTTAGCTATGGCGAGTACTATGGCAGGTAATCTATTTATCTTAGGTGCAGCTAGCAATATCATCATTATTCAAAACGTGGAAAAAAGAGGAGAGAAAGCGTTTACATTTGCGCAATTCAGTTTATTTGGTATACCGCTGTGTTTATTGCAAGTGGCTGTTTATTTGTTATTCATTAGCTGATGATGATCTTAGGTACACCAGGGAAAAAACAAGTAAAAAGAATAGATGTTCTCAAGTGGTGTACTGTAAAAAATTAACTCTCGACTCTCGAAATCATTGAGAATAAAAAGCTATTAAGTTAAGTTGAAAAGCCAAGGAAGCTAACCAGCTTGGTCAAACACTTCAGCAAGCTTAGCTAGTACGGCATCTACCTTAACCAATTTCATTGTGTCCTCACCATGAGCATGAGTACCCCATACATTGGTTTCCGGTGTTTTTTTCAGAATAGTCGTGACAGCCTCAGGGTAACAATCAACGGCCAAATGCCTATAGGTATAAGGTCCAGATACCGAAGAAGAAGTCACTGCATGTAAAGCAACGACAGGCGTACCCACTGCCGCAGCCATATGAGAAGGCCCCGTATCAGGACACAATAATGCTTGCGCCTGACTTATTACAGCAAGCAATTGTTTAGGTTTTGTTTTACCGACTAAATCAACGCAAGGAACTTCCTTCATTATTGCATCAGCCAGACGTCTATCATACTCACCCGGCCCTCCCGTTAGAACTACTTGCACCTGCCAACGTTTTTTTGCCTCTTTTATCACGTCGATATAACGCTCAACCAACCAACTCCGTTCAGGTTTACTGGCAGCAGGATTGACGAGTAAAACAGGTCCTTGAGTCGGCAGATGGGCACGTGCCCACTCCTGCTCTTCCTCACCGATAGGGAGATCCCAACGCAAACCACTTTGCTCTAACCCAAGCACCTCAGCAAATTTTAAAAACTATCTAAAGTGTGATCATTCCCAGGCTTGATGGCTTCACTAATAAACCATCCATGTCCATCTTTAGCACGTAACTTGTCATAGCCGATTTTTCGAGTTGCCCGAATCAGCGGGTATAGTAAATTTGCCCGAAAACTTGCCTGAGTAGCTAATAAAACATCAAACTTTCTACCTGCCAACTGCTTCTTAAAATGCCAATAATCAGCAAGACTATTGGGTTTATTGATCACAATAAACTCAACACCATCCATCCCTTCCACCAAATCATAGGCCGGGCGCGAAATAACCCAGGTGAGAGCAGCATCAGGTAATTTTGCTTGTAAGAGACGTACCAAAGGAACAAGCATCAAAACATCGCCCAATGCCGATAAACGTACAATGCAAATGGATTTAATCATTTTCTAATACAAAGCGTGAGCCACAATAAGGACAAACTTCAGTACCTGTTTTTTCGATTGGCAAATAAACTTTCGGATGAGCATTCCATAGTGCCATTTCATCAGTCGGACAACTCAAGGGTAAATCTTGTCGACGTACAACATAATTCTTTTTAGCGCACGCGAGTTGTTCTTTTTTGCTGACATCGCTTTCTCCCCCCAACAAACTCAATCATTTTTTGTTGTATTATCCAATATTTCGTTAATGAGTGCCATGATTTCACTACCTGTTGACGAATTTTCACAAGCAAAAAAAGTAGCCTCCTGCCAATGACGTAACCAGGTTAACTGCCTTTTAGCCAGCTGGCGTGTTGCCACAACACCCTTATGTCGTAGGGTTTCGAAATCAAAATTACCAGCCAGATAATCCAATACCTGACGGTAGCCGACACTGCGCATCGCAGGGCAAGACGGCGACAACTGCCATTTTTGCAGCAATTGCTCCACTTCATTCACAAAACCTTGTTCGAGCATTTGCTCAAAACGTATGGCTATCCTTTTATGCAACCAGGCTCTGTTCTCAGGAAACAAAATCAGGTTCACAAATCGATAAGCTAATGCCTCTTTCTGTTCAGACCAAAAGGATGATAAAGGGTTTCCGCTTATCTGATAAACTTCCAAGGCACGTTGAATTCGCTGGGTATCATTGGGATGAATTCTTGCTGCCGATAAAGGATCAATTTGCATCAATTGCTGATGTAAATATGCCCAACCGTGCTGTTCTGCCTGCTGTAATAATGAGGCACGAATCATTTCATTCGCTTTAGGTAAAGTTGATAAGCCCTGCTGCAAGGCATTAAAATACATCATCGTCCCTCCCACAAGTAAAGGGATTTTTCCTCGCTTAAAAATGGCACTACTGAGAGTAAACACATCCGTACAAAACTGCGCGGCAGAATAGCTTTCTGGCGGATCAATGATATCAATCAGATGGTGCGGAACCTGTAATAATTCTTCCTGACTAGGTTTGGCGGTACCAATATTCATTTCCCTGTAGATCATCGCAGAATCAACGCTGATAATTTCAAAAGGAAAATGCTTTATCAATTCACTGGCTAACGCTGTTTTTCCAGAGGCAGTGGGCCCCATTAAACAAAAAAGGATTTCAGGCATTTAGCAAATTCTCACATAATGCAGTAGATAATTGTTTGCACCAAACAGGCAACTCCTTTGCACTATACAACGTTTGCAGATAGGCACATAAGATCTCGGTTTCTTCTGGTAAAACTTGGTGCGCATTAAACAATTGGCATAAACTCAACAGATCGAGCAACTGTTGATTTGTAGGCGAACTCGACTTAAAAACGAATGCAAGGAAGCGTTTAATATCAAGATGTGGCACAGCAATTGGCAAAGAGCGAACCAACATCGCATTTTCGCCAGCCAAATCCACTTCTATCCCTACTTGATGCAATGATTGGCGATAATGATTGACCTCATCCAGGCTGAGTTGGTTCATGGGGTAGCTAATAGGTACCAAAAGTGGGCGGTTAGCTAAAGGCAACGACTCCTGCGCCAATATGGATAATAGCCAATGACGTTGTAATTTCTCGATATCCACTAAATAAGGCTGTTCTTGTATAAAGATTAATGCATAAGCTGCATTTAAGGTGATCCAGCGATTTGTCACTGCAACATGTTGCCCAATGTGGTTGATTGGCAAAGGTAAGGGTAGATAGGTTTCATGAATTTGCTGTCCTGTTGTGTTTTCTTGCACAGATGGCTGTTGGTAATTACAGGATATTCTTGGCACTGCCAACGCTTGCTGAATTTGGGACGTGATAAAGTCGTGTATCAGGCGCGGTTGTTGAAAACGCACTTCATGCTTAGTAGGATGAACATTAACATCTACCTCCGCTGGATTTAATGTCAGGTACAACAAACAAGCCGGATACCGACCTGGATACAGCAAACTTTCATAAGATTGTTTAATAGCATGATTTAACAATTTATCTCTAACCATACGGGC
>NZ_CALJ01000298.1 GCF_000308315.1 Legionella tunisiensis
AATAAATTTGAGCAAGGCTTAATCAGTGAGCGCGTCTATAAACTTATAATTGCTGGTACAAAAGAATATCAAAGATAATTCCGATCCCTTCTGAATTTCAGGTAAACTCTGAAAAAATAGCAGAATGACCATGAAATTCTAAACAGAGATGACCAAGATGAATGAAAATACTAATTTATTGTTTCTTGAGGATATTCAAATAGGTCAAACTTTTATCAGTCATACCTACACAGTCAATGAAGAGCAAATTAAATTATTTGCCCATGAATTTGATCCCCAACCATTTCATTTGGATGAAAACGCCGCTAAGAAAACAATGTTTCAAGGATTAATAGCAAGCGGTTGGCATACTGCAGCCATCACTATGCGCCTTTTAGTTAAAGGAATAGGGCATCGTTTTGCGGGGGGAGTTATTGGGTTAGGAGGAGAGATCAATTGGCCTAATCCTACACGTCCGATGGATACACTCTATGTGAGCTCAGAGGTAATAGAGATTAATTCTTCTCGCTCCCAACCTGAACGAGGCATAGTTAAAATTCGTAATCACACTATTAATCAAGCCAACCAAATTGTTCAAATTTTTATTGCCAACATTTTGGTAAATAAGAAAAACTGATAATCGCATAGAACTGAGCGCAGAATGTATATATCGTGTGTTTGATATTAGAGCGATTGACATGACTATGATGGTTTGATGTTCGAGCATCACAGCAGAGCATACAGGCATTATGCGAGCAGCGAATCGCAGAAAACCCAACCATAAGTGCCAAGATAGTAGAAATGTACAGCCCCTTGAAAAATAAAAGGAACAAGCCATTGTTGTACTTGTTCCTTTTTCCATCTCTTTCAGTACTCAATAATTACTCAGGAGCCGAACCACCAGGTGAAGACTCTCCGCCATCAGAACCATGTTTACCACCTGTAGCTTTGGCTTCTGGTGATGGCTGACTTTTACCTTGAAGTTTAGAAAGTCCTTTCTGAGCATAACCACCCAATTGTTGATCCATCTGTTGAGAACCTTTACTAGTCGCTGTGCCACCCTCACCCACTTGTTTTTTGGCTTCCTCACCCCATTGGGCAGCTTCCTGGCCAATACTCTCGGGTTGACCACCAATCCAACGTAGGACTTTATCAGGTAGATACGTAATCAAAGTAAATGCTTTCTGCACCACAATAAGATACATCGTAGTATAGATAAGGACAGAGAAGAAGAAACCGTAAATACCCGCCCAACCACTATAACCGGTACCCATTGAGCCCATATTACTTGCTTGTTGATAAGCAGATTGAGCATCACTAGTGTACGAATAATTCCAGTTTACACCGCCAGACCCAGAAGTAGCCCCCTGGATAAAGACTAGCGCATTAGCGAAACCCGCATTAATTATCCATACGGAAACATAGGACAATGAAATCGCAGCAATATAACCAATAATCATCATCGCTGGCCGCAAGAATACGTTTAACAGGATCATTATAGCTTGTTCACCTTTACCAAAGGCTTCATGCCCTTCAGGGTGAGTCACACCTAACGCAACAATAGGTGCTGCTACCATGGCTTCAATGACCACCATTAGCCAGGCAATTGATCCGAAAGTGAAGATGATATACGGCAACATGGGAATGTAATAGGCCGTAATGAATCCAATACTCACCATGACCCCTAACCAGGAAATAATGAGAGGCAGTGCCAGCATGATTAAGGCTACGATAAATATACCAAACCAAGGAATCATAATGGTAGCGACTGACATACCAATCAACATTATCCATAACTCATTCGCATAGTTAATGTAGGCAACACCCATATTAGCTAAAGCAATAACAGGATTCACGGTTGGCTGTTGGATGATCGCCACACCTTCTCTAAAGATATTCGCCATTCCATACAAAGGTGCTGCAAGAAAAGTCATTACTACAGTATTGACAACTTGCGCCATCATATTGAGGAAGAAGTTAAAAAGATTCCTTATAATTATATTATAGAAAATATTACCCATCAGTTCTCCTAAACAGAAACTGAAGAACATGATTTTAACTTTTCCGCAAGGAAAGTCTTCCTCCTTCAGAGTCATCTTACCGACATCAATATTTATATTGAAATTCATTGCGAATTGAGGAGGTGTCATACCTGGCTGACCGGGCAAATTGACTAGTATCGAATTGGTAATAAATCCGTTTACGGTGGAAGAACCTGGTCCAGATATAGCTACTAAACCTTGTTTATTAGGGTTGACAGTCGGAGGAGAGTGTATTATTTCATTAGAGGGTAGGAAGGTAGACCCATTAATCAAACCAATAACAGCCTGTATCGCAGAAGAATCTTTATTCAGCCACTCGCATAAACTGGCATAAGTACCCGAACAACCCCCACTGACAAAAGGAGATACTGGCAAATTTTCATCAAAAGTACTCTTCTCTAAACCCGAACCAGAATCAGTCAGATCCGAATTGGTTGCGCTTGGATTCGATGCACTATTGGCGCTCGTATTACCCTGATTTAATTTGGCCAAATCAAAGAAATAACTTCCAGCCAAAATCCATCCGTATTGATTTGCCTGCTGAATAAAGGCCCGAGCAGCATTTGCTGTGTCTTTATACTTAGCCTGCTCAACTAAATTGAGTGTTGGCAGCATAATACCATTGTAATCAGCAACTGCTCCCTGAAATTCAGTACCGTTAAACAACGGCGCTGATGTGTTGTTACTAAGCGTTTTATCTTGTCCCCAACTTACGCAGGATGGCTGGGCTGTGGGCGACGTAGGACCAGGACAAGCGACTCCACTCGACAAATAAGCAACACCATATTGTTGTGTAGCAACAGGCGAAGCAGGGGTTTCGGTGCTCGTACTACCTGCCGCTGGTGGATTAAGCAGAGAATAAGGATCATTATTTACCATCACTTGAGCAACAGCGGATAAATCAATATACATCTGTTGAATTGCTACGGCTCTTGATAGCTGAGCTGTTTCCAACTCACTATCCGTAATCGACGTAATCGTTGATTGTATACCATCAGCCCCAGTATAAGCGGTCCAATTAATGGTGCCGCAAATACCATTGAGGAATTGATAAGGCCCACTAGCGAAATTAGGCATTGGCAGAGCAAATGGTGATGTATTATCCTGCTGGTAAGTTGTGGCGTTCACTGTACTTAAAAAATCAGGCACCGCAGTATTACAAAAGGTCTGCACAGTATCTGATGGCGAACCCGCACAAAGACCAGCATTTTTTGTTTACTATTTAGTAAGTTTGTGCGCGTGTTTTCTAACACAGTTTGAATACCCAACATACATACTTGGCCATTAAGGATAGCCGCCGCACCTTGAGCAATCGCATCAGAATCGCTCCCCAAAGATACACCTGGGGACATTTGAGCCTGGATAATCACCCCGCCACGATTCAAATAACTTAATGCAGCAGCCCATATCTTGTCCGCAGCACCAACGCCCTGGACCACAATCCACATAACAAAGATCTGCATCAAACAGTAACCAGATGCTTTGGGGATTAATAAAGCAAGACCAAGCGTTGAACGAAGTGGTATCCAGATGGAAGACCATTTTTGACCAAGCATTTGCCCTTCATGAGCGGTATTCATAGTGGATACTAAAAGGGTATACATAATGACTACGCCACCAATACCTAGAACAGCAGCGTTGAATACCCCAAACATGGCACCCATAATTTGGCTGCCAGTACCATGCAAAACGCCATCCACAATCCCAAAAATATTTCCTAAAAATATCACAGAAATATCGCTGGGGGGCGGCGCAAAACTTAAGCTAGAACCACCGGTAGGATTACTACTAGTAGCAAATGTCAGAAAGGGAGCTAACCAACCCAGTAACACAAAGAGCAGTTTATTCATCTTTTCTCACCCATCAAGCCTTGCCTGTACCACTCACTGATTGAGCAGCCCAACTTTCGCTCTTTGATTTGGAAATACCAAAAGTGATAGCGAAATGCTAAAACTAAAGCAATCATCATGATTACCAGACTGACTATTACAGCTCTATAGCTGCCATAGAAGAGATGATAAACGGCGTAAGCAAAAATAAATAGCGCTGCGCCGCACATCAGAATACTCAAACGGTGTAGTGCCGATTGTTTGGCAATTAAATCCTTTTCACTTAAATTTAAGCGGGCTGCTGCATTTTCAAATGATTCGCCTTTGACATTTTGCTGAGGTACAAACATACGCTTAAAACCATTTGCCAAATACATAGTAAATGACTTTAAACGATCGAAGTCCAACCACGAACGAACATTGAAAATGCGTTTAATAATGATTACAACTCTTGATTTCGATTCTTTTTTCATAAAATTTACTTTTTGAGCAATAGACTTTTATTCTTCATACTATACTATAGTAGTTATAGTATATGCCGTCTACCAATCAATTACACCGTAAAAAAGAGTAAAAAATGCCCGATCTTAGTCACGAAGCCTCTTCGCAGTATTGGAATGATTACGTGGACCCGATGATTTATCGAGTTATCACCTTCATGGAGAGCGTTGAAGACTGGACTCTTGATGGTAATCCTGTATTAGAGGAAGTCATTTCTCGCTTGGGTAAGGAGTTAGATGATATCGAAAAAATAGACATGGGAATGCTAGGTCAGGAAGATGTCTTTATTCGCTTGGTAGGCAATATAAAATCTGGCCGAGGCCTTCGCCTGTTGCAAGCCATTGATACAGTTCATCCTGGCAGTGCTTCACGAATATTAATTCACGCAGAAGAAACTAGTACCGGTAGTCATGATCCAGCTGGATTTTTTCTCAAAAGGAATATAGTGTTTTGAACGATTACGATTATTAGCTCGCGTTTTTCTGAGTATCGCTTAAAACTTGTAGCTCGCGCTCTTGAAGGGGAAGAATGATGAAATTATTTAGTCGAGTTTTACCGGGTCTTTTACTTGCTGCAACTACGTCTACTTATGCTTCTAGTAACGATGACTCCATGAGTGACATCGCAACCTATTTACTTAATTTAGGGCAATATCTTGGCTATAACGTCAGTGTCAGCCCCTCGGATCCCAATAATAATCCACCCGTTACCGTTAGCCAGACGTTGTTGAATGAACCAGGCCTACAAGCATCTTATATCGCTTTGTACGATACTGTTTTGGCTGCAATTCCAGTGAATACCGCTAGCCAAAATCCGGTGCTGTTGGTAATGAATAACATAGCAGGTGCATCAACAATCAATAGTTTTGCAAATCTTATTTATGCTTCTTATAACTCCGTTGACTCATCCACACTTCCTTCTGCGTCCAGACTTATCGATCAGCAGACCTATCAAAACGATCCGGTAAGCCAGGCTGTACTCAATATTTTAGGAACGCCTGATTATAGTTATTGTTTGAAAAATGATAATGTGACTGTGATCAACCCCTGTAACTATCCCTCTACTGTCTTTAACCAAAATCAGGTGATGGCAAACGTATTGGGGGGAACTCCCGGAGCCATTGGCGATAGTAGTGGGATACCTGATCCAGAAACCTTTTTCTCTTACGACTACAATCAACCTTTTCTATCTCAGCTCAATGCAAATAGTCTGATGGGGCCACTGGTGTATTCCACAACTAACAGTGATAGTGCGTCTACCTCATCAAGTGGAGGTAATACTCAGAGTCAAGGTCTAACAGCCGCCAATCAGGTTCAACAAGCAGCCAACTTTATTCGTTATGCAACAGGTGCTGTTGCCCCTGCATCCCTCCCCAACTACAGTCAATATAGTACACTCTTTTCACAAGCTCAGGTTGCTCAAAGCACGTCTACTCCTACTCTAGAACAACTGCAAGCACAGGCCACGCTATCTTCCTATTTGATGAATTTGCGTATCTATGCTGCACAAACGTCAGTAGGTATTAGCAACCTCTATTATATTCTTGGCAAAAGAATACAACAAACTCCCCCGGCCGCCACGAGTGGTGCTAGTAGTACCCCAACCAGTCAGGCGCTCAATGAATTTAACATGGCAACTTGGCGTCTTTATAATCCTGATCAAAGCGTTAATACCATGTGGATAGCTCAGATTAACAACGCATCTGCCGCTACAGTACAAAAAGAAATGGCTACATTATTAGCTGAAATCAATTATCAATTATATCTGACTCGCGTACAACAAGAGCGCATTCTGCTTACTAACACTATGTTGCTGATTCAAAATGCTCGTGCAGCCCAACCTTCATCATCACTCAGCACCTCAGGTTCATCCACATCGGCAACAGACCAATAAGTCTATTCCCGGGTAGTGATCTGAATCACTACCCACCTCTTTTTCCTCATAGTTTTAATTTTTTCTGAATTTTCACCACGAATATAGATTTTTATTAGGAGCGAAAAACAGAGTCTTCATTTATTTTTTAGTGCAGAATAGCTTCAATATTTGTTTAAAAAAACAAACCAATATCCATAAAAAACACTTTGTTCCTGATCTTAATTTAGCTCAAAGACAAAGTGAACCTAACCTAAAAACTTTCTACCTATTTGTATTTTTTAATAGCATTTGCATGCGTACAGTAGAGTAGGTTATCTTGTATTGTTTTTAAGTTAATAAACTGCTTTATCGATAATCTTTTCGCTCAATAAATTATTACATAAAAATAAATATATACAGTTTGAATGTACTGAATCAACTAAGGAAAACGCATGTTAAAACGTGATATCTCACGCACGAATGTTTTGATTGCCGCCGCAGGAGGCATGGTTGGTTCTGGCTGGTTATTTAGTCCGTTTATCAGCGCTCAAATGGCAGGAAGCAATGCTCTAATCAGCTGGATTATTGCAGCCATTTTTATGTTATTTATTGCCCTGCCTCTCTGTGAGTTGGGTGCTATGTTTCCTATTTCCGGTGGAATGACCAATTATCCCAGCTTTACTCATGGGAATGATGTGGGTTTCTTATTCGCCTGGACTTCTTGGCTGGCTTATGTCGTAATGACACCTATCGAAATTCAAGCCATTCTACAATATTCAAGCCATTTTTTCCCAGTCTGGTCGTAAGAGACGCCATGACGTTTACTCTCTCTGGTGTAGGCTATCTATTTGCAACAGGCATTATGCTTTTTGTCATCTTGCTCAATTCCTATGGCATTCGAATATTGGCAGAATGCAACAAAGTTGCCAGTATTATCAAATTTTTTGTGCCTAGTCTTGCCATTGCCTCACTTCTATATACTGCACCGTCAATGAGTAATATCAATATTCATCTGACCGATAAAAATGCTTGGATACAAATATTTACGGCGCTTTCCGCAGGCGGAGTAGCGTTTGCTTTTACCGGATTTCAGAATGGTCTAATGTTAGCTGGTGAAGTGCAAAATCCACAACGCAATATTCCTATTGCTATTTTAGGCGCTGTTTTAATTGGCTTTGTATTGTACTTTATGTTGCAACTCAGTTTCCTGGCAGCCATTCCATCCTCCTATGTAGCGCATGGTTGGCAAAGTCTAAGTTTTCCAGGTGATAGTGGTCCTCTAGTAGGCCTGACCTTATTGGTAGGTTTAGGTGGTATTGCCATGCTGCTAATGTTTGATGCTGCCTTTTCACCTTTTGGTACTACTCTTGTGTATACAGCAGCTACTTCCCGCATTTTATATGGCATGTCTTTAAATAATCATTTGCCCAAAATATTTACCAAAGTTAATCGACATAAAATCCCTTATATTACTCTCTACGCTAATTTTTTAGTCGGACTTTTCTCTTTTCTACCCTTTCCTGGCTGGCAGAAAATGGTCGCATTCCTGTCGTCATGCAGTATTTTATCTTACGGCATAGGACCTATCTGTTTATTAGCCATGCGAAAACTTCAACCCAATCGCGACAGACCCTTTAAGCTATCTGCAAGTCTGTTTTTTTGCCATGCTGCCTTTTATGCATGTAATTTAATGCTCTATTGGTGTGGGTTTGACATTCTTTGGAAACTCGATTTAGCGCTCTTGATTGGTTTTGCTATCAACCTCATTTACCAAAAACGCCGGTTCACTGATTGTAGCCCTAGCTTATATTGGTTTATCTTCTACATGAGTGCTATGTTGTTTCTGTCATATTTAGGCGCTTTTGGGGGGTATACAATTCCTTCAATTTCCATTAGATATGGTTATCATTCTGCCGCTGAGCATTATAGTGCTTCATTTTTCACAACACGTACTCGTTGACTCTAAAGCTCACGAAGAATTGACTGCACATATACTGCTTGCCGAAGTAATAGAACAACCTGCTTCAGTGTTAGTAAGGCAGTAAACCTCTATTACGGCTGTAACTTTGATCTTGTTTTATCAAAGTTACAGCAATCAACGTTTTCATCTCGACTAATTTTTAGAAAAAGGCGCTTTACACTGTTGTAACCAATATCTTGCAATATCAATACGGCGGGCTATCCAAATATCGGGGAATTGTTTGAGATAACTTAAAAATTGCTTTAACGCTAAACAACGACCAGGATGTCCGCTAAAGCGCGGATGTAAACCTACCGTCATCATAGTCGTTCTATTTTCTTGATATAAAAAATCCAACGTATTTTTTAAATATTTAAAAAATCATCAGCCTGACTAAAACCAGGTGAAGTACTAAACCGAAAATCGTTACAATCTAGTGTATATGGAATAATTAAATGATGTTGATTAGTATAAAAATAGGGCAAGTCATCAGCGTAACTATCTGAATCATAGAGAAAACCACCTATTTCCAATAATAAATCACGCGTATGTTCACTACGCCGTCCAGTATACCAGCCTTGAGGTCGCTGCCCCGTTAATTTTTCTATAGTATTAATACAAAGAAGAATATGTTCTTTTTCTTCTTGAGGAGATAATTGTGCATAATCTATCCAGCGCCACCCATGCCCAGCCGCTTCATGCGCTGATTTTTGTAAATACTGACTTAGTTCTGCATTGTAAGTTAACGCTAAACCGGTTATGAAAAACGTGAGTGGAATTTGCTCTTGCTCAAATAAGCGTATTAGACGCCATAAACCTGCGCGGCTACCATATTCAAATAAAGACTCCATACTCAGACTACGCATTCCTTCCGGTTTAGCTGCTAAGGGAAATTCTCCCCCATAAATCTCAGAAAAGGCATCGCCATTGACTGGTGTTAATTCCGCTCCTTCTTCATAATTAATCACAAAATTGAGAGCTACTTTGGCTTGATTTGGCCATTGAATATTAGGAGGCTTGTTTCCGTATCCCACCATGTCTCGTAACATTGTTTATCCTAACTCAAAGGAAGTAATTCCATAAATATGTTCCATTGGTAAGGAAGGTTGCTCCCTTAGATACATACGTGCGGTTTCAAAAACCTTTTCCAATTGGTAACGCTGGACTAAGGCTTTAGCATGTGGATTATTTTCAGGAATATCCAAATAAATAGGCTTACCCTGAGCATAACTTGCCAGAGCAATAAATAGTTCGTCTGCTATCGCCGCATTATCAGCAAACAAAGGACCAATTTTATATCCTTGCCGACAGGTTCTTATAACACCATAACCAGAAAGTTTACTATCTTTAAGATAACCAATGCCAAGACTATCTGGTTGATTAATCCAACATCGCAAAAAAGCAGCACGCTCAGCCGGGAAATGTTGGCGATCATAGGTAAGCAACAAATTAAAATCTATTTCCTTTAAGAGAACCAAAGCATTATTGGTTTTAACAATTGGATTAAATCCAGAATGACTATAACGGGCATTATTATGAGCAAATTTATATCCTAATCGCGCATATTTATCGAGCATATTAGTCACGCCATCAAGACCAACGTTCCGTTGTCCTGCATAAGCCAAACGCTCTTTCGTGAGTGCCAAACCATAGCCATGTTCACGATAAATTTTATCAACAATATAGAAACCACAAAAAGCAAATTGCTTATCATAGATTACCGCCGAACCTACGGCGATGATCGTGCCGTCTAACTTCCCAGCAAAAAACCATGGGGATCTGTTTGATAAAAACACTCTGCATCATGTAGTCCTGGATTCCATCCTTCATTGGCCGCCCAGGCAATGGCGATATTAACCTCGTCTTTGTTCATCCGCTCAACAAGGTAATTCTTCTTCATGATTAATCTCCTTAACATGATTGAAGAATGAAACCATTGAAAATGTTATCTTGTGCTTCTAAGCTTAGCAAAACTTATTTACAACTATTAATTTTCCACCACTTATTTTAGCCCGCAATAGGTAGTTCCCTATTGCGAGACAATCTTCAATCTCATTCAACTGTTCATTCCTCAGCAGCCTTTGAAGCCGCTTTATCAGATTTGACTTGTGGCGAACAAGCCGCTGCAATGCTATTAATTTCATCCGCGTATTGTTTATCAGTCATATTATCAGCTTCTTTAATAAGCCCCATCAATTTCGATTTGGCGCATTCACAATAAGCTTGAGTTGCCTTCTTGCCATTCTCGCTTAATTTAGGATAAACAAGGTTCCAGCGATCAAGACAATATTCGGAAATATCATCTTCTGTAACCTCGCTTAATCCTATCTCTTCCTCTAAAGAATCCATCGTATCGTGCAATAAGGTTTGTGACATGCAAAGCTGAATTGCCTTGTTCACAGCTTCATCGGAATCCAAAGGCTGGGTTGCAGCACATTCACAATATTTTTCACCAAAATCTTTATAGTCCACTTTATCTTTTGCTTCACTTACTCGGTTCATCCAAGTATTAACACAGGTTGTTTGAAAAGATTCCGCGTTTTGACTTTCGCTCTCCGCAGCACAAACAATCATAGGAGAAAAACTAACAATCACAGCAGTTGCAATTGATTTTAAAGAGAAATTCATAGTGCACCACTCCATTGAATTGATAAGATGCTTTCAAACTCAGCATAGCTTAAGCATAACAACTTAGCGAGTTGATATGAAGATAAAGCATCTTAGCGTCACATAAAATATTGCGAGAGTTCATCTACTTACAATTCAGTCGATCAAATAAAGATCAAATTAATCAAGTAACAGTCTACACTAAAAATGGATAGCTTTATTTGAGTTTCATATGATTAAGAGCAGTGATGTCAACGCATCAGCAACTATAGTATCTAGTTTAAAAGACCCTATTCTGCTGCACATGGTAGATCAAAATGGTTATGGTGACGTTTCCCTCGCCATCAAGGTGGCAAAATTTCTCTTTAAAAAATATCCGCAAGCAATTATTTGGATTAGCGCTAAAATGGAATCTTTTGAAAAAATACAGGAAATTGATCCTGAATTTTTGGATAGTACCATTCATCCCCGTCTGGGGACTGTTGTATCTGGAACAGCCGATTTTTTACTTTGGTCGATGAAACCAATATTTCATTGGAAATTGAGACCGCAATTTTTTAATAACTCGTTAAGAAAAGCTAAAACACCCACAAATTTTTATTGGTGAATACGGCTCTTATTTAACCTCCCCTTATGAGCTAAATAATCCTGACGTTATTGATATGAGTGGTAATCTAGGTAAAGGATACCCGGGAATACTAATTGAACCAAATTTAAAAAATTTTCGCAATTAAGCCCAACTGAAAAAATGCAAGCGAGGACAAAGATATTAGAAGGTAACGCTCTCGATAAAGATGACCAACTATTAAAGAAACAACTCTTGCAAAATACGGATCCTACCAAATTTGTAGCCCAAAACGGCTGTGCATTTGCTTATTATAATTGGCCAGTCTCCTATAAAAGAGCAGCAATGGCTTTTGCCGCAAGCAATGATAAAGAACATGCTAATTTTTTGTCAGTTCAAATAATAAACATAAGAAAGCTGAATCAATTCTTACTATGTTAAAAGATAAGGATTTTTTATTAGCACTAAAGAACTTAGGCTATACAAAAATTAGCTTTTATAATGAGAGGGGGGAAGAAGATAGTATTGTATTAGACAACAATAAACCTAATGAAAGAGAATTCAGAGTGTTTCAACGAAACAGGTTTCACCATGACTTGATGCTTGATCTCATGCGTTTATCTGATGTTTGCGGAGTGGCAGGCGATCAATCATTGACGGAAGCAGTTTCACTCGGAGCCATACCAATACCAGAAGAATGGCATTGCCAAATTACTATAATCGGACAAATGGCAAAAGAATATTACAATCACACCGTGATGGCAGCTTTTCACAATTGCTTATGGCAAGCAAGGCGAGAAACGGATATCGACGAATGGCTAAAAGCGGGGAAAATTTTAAAAGCACATCGCTCAGAAGCCAATGTCGTCATTAGGAAAATTCAAGAAGAAGCAAATCTCTATAATGCCCTAGACTATGGGCTAAATAGATTATTCGACAAACCACAACAAGAAAAATCGATCATTATAATCAATTATTCATTAAAGAATTAGAAGGGTATACATCGACCTTAAAAAAGACAAGAAAGCTGCTTTTTTCCTCGCGACTGAGATTGCCAAATATCATTGTCAAACCAAGCCTACTGAACCTTTAACAATGAATAAAATATTACTGATCCTAGATACCCACATTGGCAAAAGAATTGCTCATATTGATAGTATTCGGCATCACATTATAACGGCAAATGATACGCATTTGATAAGAGAGCAGCAAAGCCATAGTTTTATAAAACGAAATATCTCTCATCAACCATCTGGCAATAGCGCCTTAGCAGTGAGGTTACAAAACCTCTATCAAGAGCATTTTAGTTCAGAAACTGAACCCTGGTTGACAGCGAAACAAACTAATACCTCTTCTCTTCCCACTGATATGCCCTGAGAAATAAGCACTCTAGGCATTATATAGCATTCTTATTTGTTCTTTTAATGCACCAAAGGCAGACTCAATATTAATATAATTCTTTTTAGCTAAATAAAATGATAACGATCCGTCATCAGTCGCATTAGTTGATTGTAATGCAACATTAAATTGCAGTTTCTTTAGACGCCTATATTCTTCTGATTTGGTAACAAAATAGAAATTTCTATAATTACTCTTAACTCGATAATTAAGCGCTTTAACATCCTTTGCCAAAGACTGTTTAGGAAAATATTCTTTTATCGAATAAGCTCGATTATTATGAACTGCAACAACCTTCTCGTTTTTAGGTAGCAGTTTTTTAATTTTACTGGCAAATTTTCTAACTTCGGCATGCGCTGCCGGGGAATAAGCGCCATATTGTTTTAGTGTTTTTTAATCCCTCTATCTGTAAAAATACGATTTGGATCAAATTCATAACGCACACGACGTAAGTGAAAAACGATATTACGCGTTCCTGAATGCCGCAGCGTTATTAAAGTACCGCCCTTCTTTTTAATAAAGGTTTTAGCCGCTTCCAATGCCGTTTTCTCATTCTCATGCAAATGAATAAATGTTTTCCCGCTCCCATTCTGTTTTATAATTTTTACCTTAGTATTACCCAGTGTGACTGGATAAATTGCGGCATAGGCCAAGCTATGTACTATGAGATAAAAAGATCAAATATTTCATATCAAATATCAGAAACACAAAGTTGCGCAAATTTTACCCTTTATCTGAGCTAAATTCATCCTTTTTATCTTTAGCACTAGGAACAAAAACGGTAATCTAGAAATTATCAGGATATCTTAATCTAAAAGCAGCTATGCTTATTAATAGAAGGAAGAAATAAAACTAATTTAGCCAGGAGTATACTATGGCTACTTCAAGAGCAAAAAAATTAGTGCCATTATTGATAGTGAACAAGAATTAGAAATTATCATTACGGAATTGAGTGAAAAAGCCATAGGACGCCAGGACATTAGTGCTCAAGGAAGTCCGGGTGAGCTAGCTGAGCAGTATGGTACTCCTTTTCCAGATCCCAATAGCCTGCAACATAGCACTGATCCTCCTAAAAAAGAGCCTTTCATGATGGATGACTTTGGTTGGGTTCTCGGTTTTTCTCTTGGTATCCCGATTTTTATTTTTGCTGCCATAGGTATTTTTCTCTTAGGAGATTTCCGCTCTCCGAAAGACAATTTATTTTATGGGGGTATCGGAGTTATTGTAGGAGCTATTATTGGATCAATCCTTGCGGGATTTCTTAAGCTTTATCGCAATATGATAATAAAACAAGAAAGAAAGGCGGTTTTGTTTTATGGGTTAATACGACTTCGCAAGAGCAACTGAGTCAAGTAATCTATATTTTAGAAAAACATCATGCCAAGCAAATTACCTTAGACTAAGAGAGCGACTCGCCACAAAAAAGTAGTTTGAGCGCTTATGCCCTGATTTTTTGAGCAGCGAAGTACA
>NZ_CALJ01000297.1 GCF_000308315.1 Legionella tunisiensis
ACTAGACTTAACCTGACAGACACTTCTTAAAACCGGTAACTGTCAGATCAAGTTTGAACTACTACATCTAATCACATGTTTTAGTGTAGAACTTAAAATAACTCTTCATTTGGCGATCAACCTACAATAGATATAATCAGAGTGATCCATTCACGAGAAACTTTCCTTGTCCCTTTTTCGCGTACCATCCGGAATTTCCGGATGGTTGGGTCAGATATGAGCTCTTTTCCACAGAAATATTTATATCCTTATTAATGGTACGAACATCCTTATTAAAAAGATCAGCCATTTTTAATTAACTGCAAGGAACAAACTTCCCATCAGCACAGTAGGAACCATAAGCAAAGCGAACATGCCATATTTTTTGATGTTTTTCTGAAAGAAATGCGATAGTCATCGGCAATTGATACATCCAAATCTAAGGAGATATGTATAGATACTTTCAATAGAGATACAATTTCTTTAAGGGTTTTTCCTTTATATTAATAAACTATCTTGTTCTTATTCAGTCTTATAAATCTTTTAAATGTAAAAATTTAGCATAAATTTTCCCTCTTAATTAATATGAATTCTCAGATTAGAAAACCCATATAAATATGTTTCTGATAGTGTGAATTCTTTTGAAAAAATCTTTAAAAATCAGGAGTATATAATTGCCAGTCTTTGCCTGATAATTGATTTTGAGAGAGGTATTTCCGCAGCCTCTCTAAAAAATTTGGGTTTTTAGCATCTCTCATATCCATAAAATAACTGAGCTTAAACCTAATTTTTGACAAGCGATTTATAAAAGGAATACTGTGCCCCAAGTTAGAATTCAATTCGGAAGCAATTCTTGCCAATTTTAATTGATCTAGTGCTTGAGGCATGGTACCTGCAAGACATTGATAGGCTCTTTCTTGTAATTCTATGTCATGTATTATTGCTTGTCCTTCGACAAGGTACTCCCAATGCGGGTCATTATTATAAGAGTTTTCCTTCCAATACATCCTAATCTGAGGAATGTAATCTTTCTTGATTAAGCCGTTTGGCCAGCGTTCCGCATAAGTTATCCAGTGCGCATCAGCTTTTGTAAAATTATGGGCTTTAATTTCTACTTGAGTTACATTTTCAAGATCAAAATGCCCCCCCCAGCTTTTCGCCTTTTTAATAGAATTTTTTCTTTAAAGGTATACAAACATTTTAGCCTCGATACTGCAGTTGGAAATTCTGTTGCTCTCACATGTTCAAAGAGTAACTCATTACATAATCTTATATTATTTTTTGTTTCAATAATCCCTGCTAACATTATAGAAGGATGATAAATATCCAATTCCTCAATATAGATTGGAGATATTAGTCTACCTCTATAACATTCCCAGGCAACTAATGGATGTTTTACGTCTAAAAATATAAACCCTGAATCTAATTTATCCATACTTAGTATTTAAACTCGTTTTCTCTAAAAAGATTATAGTCTTTTTGTGAATCTTGAATGAGTACATAAAGGATTTTTGAAAAAATTATTCTATTGATTAAAAGATACGTAAAAGGGGATTTACTACAGTGTAGATTAGAAGTTAAACACTATGGCAATTTAAATTTTAGAGCCGTATTGCATCCTTGGAAAGTTGCAAATATCAGGACACGAAGTCCGTGAACAAGAGTCAGCAGACGGATGTGCTGACACAGGAAGTGAAATTTGCAACTTACCAAACCAATTTAATCTTCTAGTACATTCTCTTCTTTAATCACTCCATAGCGAATACCAACAATAATTGCACTGGTTATATTCCTGCATCCTAACTTTTGAAAGATAGCTTGCCGATATTGGGTAACTCTTCGCAAGGTTACATTTAAAAATACAGCAATTTCTTTAAGCTCTTTACCTTGTGCAGATAAGTACAGGCATTGTTTTTCTTGCTCGCTTAATCGAAGATCGAAACAAATCGGTAGCCTTATCCAAGTATTGGAAAGTAAGGCTTGTATTTCGGCTAGCTGCTTATATGTTGGATTAGAGTTTCCTAAATAGTCTAAGTAATTTTTTGCAAAAACTTGAAAAAAGGGACTATCACCTAAATTCGTTTTCCTTAAGGTTTCTCGCTTTGTTTTCACCATTATTCTTCCTTTATTTTTAAAGGTGTGACTTAGCACAGGAATTATTGAAAAAATAATTCCTGTGTCTCTAGTCGCTGAATTTTTAAGATTTTGGTTAAAAGCGTTTTAAAAACACGCTACTAACCGTGTTCTTAATGTTCAAGCTGTGGAAATAATGGGAAATTGTGGCGGATTCTTACGGACATGCCATTGAAATATAAAACTGAAATGAACTAAACTCGGCTTAGCCATAATTTATCTCCGTAGATAGATTGTGGTTAGCTGGCGGGGAGGAGGTCGCATTCCTCTCTGTCAGCGCTTATTGCATTTAAACACGTCAAAACGCACTTTTTATACTATTTGATTCCGTAGTGACTTGCAAATGAATTTTAATTGCAGGCACTACAGAATTTTTACTTCCTATATCTACATCGTTAGGTCTTATCAAATAAGCATCCTTTATCCGCTTTCTACTGTTAGACCTGATAAATACTGTCGCCATGACTTCCTTTTAGGTAGCTTTTTTCAATCCGTAAAAGAAATAACGTTTTGCTTCTTTTACAGGAATAAGAATTTTTAAATGTCTACCCCAAAGAAAAGTGATAGCACTAAACCTCAACTATTAGTAATTGAAGATAATTTTATCTGCCAGAAAATCTACCTTGCTCTATTTAATAACTACTATGATATCGAACTAGCAGGAACTGTTGCAGAAGCGTTGGAGTGCCTATCAAAACAAGCTTTTCATTGCATTATTTCGGACATAGGCTTACCTGATAAATCAGGCATGGAATTACTTCCTATCATCCGTAATAGCCTGCTAAATAAAGAGACGCCCATTGTTGTTATTTCAGGTCATATGAGTAAAGCAATCAAACAAATGTGTTTACAGTTAGGAGCAACCGAAGTTTACACCAAGCCCGTTACCTCAGTGATAGTACAACACATTATTGAAACTTTTTTATGAGCCATTAGAGAAATTTTAATACCCTCTTATGTTCTGTACCACCTTACCTAGAATGGTTACTTCCATCCCTTCATTCACTTTAATGTTGGGCCAATTGTCATTTAAGGTTAGAAGTTCAAACTCAGGTAAGGTGTAAGATAATTTTTATATTGGCAAATCATCACTTCAGGTTTTTGCGCTAGTTTCACCGCTACGAAATCGCCTGGCTTAGGTGATACTAAAGGATCAATGATTTGTATATCATTGATTCTGATCTCAGGACTCATACTGTCATCTTGCATTTTTAATGCAAAGGCCTCTTTACTTAACTCTGGCAACAGGGCCCTGCTAATAGAAATAAAAAACTCTTTCTCTGCTTCCCCCTCTATCAAAATAGCCTTCGCTTCACACGCTTGGTAAAGAGGAATTAATTGGCTAATACTTTTTCTTGCTTTGATTGCTTCTCGTCAGATAAACACATTAAGAAAGCTGGAGAAACCTCTAATGCTTCTGCCAGTTGTTTTATTTCTTCGGGGCCTGGAGTACGTACACCTCGTTCCCAGTTATTAATACGGGATTGTTTTAAGTCGGTAGTCAAGTCAGCGAGTGCTTTTCGAGTCAATCCCTTGTCTTTCCGCACTTGATTCTTATCTTCGTAATAAGCTTCTTATAGATATCACTGACGATTTTATTGAATACATAGCTGACGAAAAGGAAAAGACTGGAGTTAAACCAACTTCCGTTAATCGAACATTGGAGTTGGTTCGAGCTATCTTGAATCGAGCCTATAAACAGTGGAAATGGTTAGATTCAGTACCAAAAATTCGAATGAGAAAATTCGAAAATAAGCGATTGCGATGGTTAACTAAAGAGGAGGCACAAAGATTACTCAAGGAGTTACCGCCACATTTAAAAGATATGGCTGCATTTACTTTGGTTACTGGTTTAAGACAGTCAAATGTTACGGGACTGCAATGGAGCCAGGTTGATATGAAAAAAGGTCATGCACTTATTCATCCCGATCAATCCAAAACTAAAAGAGCTATCCCAGTGCCTTTAAACTCAGTTGCACTGGAAATTTTAGTGCGGCAAAAAGGGAAAAATCCTGATTTTGTATTTACTTATCAAGGAAAACCTGTAACTCGTTGTAATAATCATGCATGGTTAAAAGCTCTGAAAAGAGCAGGTATCAAAAATTTTCGTTGGCATGACTTACGCCATACTTGGGCAAGTTGGCATGTCCAAAATGGTACAACCCTGCATGAGTTACAGCAACTTGGTGGATGGTCAGAATATGATACGGTACTGCGTTATGCACACCTTTCGAGTGACCATTTACGAAACGCATCTGAGAGAGTAGCGGGCACGTTTACGTCACCCCGACTTGGTTCTTAAGTCAAATTTTTAGCTAAGTCTTTGATTTTAAATGGCGCGCTCGGAGGGACTCGAACCCCCGACACCTTGGTTCGAAGCCAAGTACTCTATCCAGCTGAGCTACGAGCGCATTGTTGGTGAATCAACTTAAACTATCAGGAGCATTGTTACACTGTTTCGCTTTAAACAACAATTAAATCAGAATTGGTGGGCCGTATAGGATTCGAACCTATGACACAGAGGTTAAAAGCCTCCTGCTCTACCGACTGAGCTAACGGCCCTTTACAGGGTAAACAATTTTTCAGCTACTCATTTTAGTGAGGTGAAGAATACACCGCTAAAATGGTGGGCCGTATAGGATTCGAACCTATGACACAGAGGTTAAAAGCCTCCTGCTCTACCGACTGAGCTAACGGCCCCAAAGAGGCTGGAATCATACCGGATTAGGGTAAAATTTCAAGTGTTTTATGGGGATTATTTTTCATTAAGGCCCACCCAGCATATAAATCATCACTGGTTGCCAGTATTGTCCATCCTTCTGAACGCAAATCTTTTACCTTCGCTTTCAAGCAATTGCTGGGTACTATCAGCAAGAGTACATCCGCCCCCAAGGCACCACAGCCTTTGACGGCTAGAACCTCTGGTTGAGTCTTAAAGGTATTTAGATGTTGTAAACTATGTGGAGCGACCAGGTGAAGGTCAGCCAGCTGTTGCTGATAGGTATTTACTGCCTGCACCAACCATTCACTATTCATCTGCTCAAAAGCAGCTTGTGCCAAATCGACTGTCGCTGCCAATTGGTTAATAGAATTCGGTAAGGTTGCCTTTTGCAAATGATAATGCGTAGCTAATTTCTGCCCACTATGCAACAGTAAAAAAGAAATATCTTTAAAACCCCAATCATAGGGCTTAATAATATTTCGCTGACGATTAATATATACACAACGGTGTTGTGATTGAGCTAATACATCATAACCACTTGGTCTTAATCCTTCCCCTCGCCAAGCTGATTGGTAATAAGCATCAAGCATTGCCTTACGATTTGGCACAACATGCAGTAAATAGCAGCTGGCAAGATAGACCGCAAGAAATTGAGCGCTAGAAGCACCAAGTCCTCCCCTGCCTTGATAAGGATCATGCCAGATAAGCCCCTGTCCAGGCATGCGATGATGAACCCACCATTGTCCCGCAGGTGATTCAGGATGAATACCTTGTACCGTTGTTGCATCGTTGACAAGCGATAATTCAAAACAAGGTGATGTTGTTAACACAATGGCTGATTCACCAGCCACAGCAGCGTATTCACCAAGTAAAAAAGTTTTTGCAGGTATACGCCATTTCATGTTGCAGTCTGCGCCTGCCTTATCTCAGTCAACAACTCACAAGCATTGTTTAAACTAACTCGCTTGTTAGTGACTAACCAGCTTTGTAAGCGCTCTTTCAACACTGGCATCTCACTATCAGTCGCACCAGCCACCATCAGTAAATTATCAATATGTAACTTCATATGCCCTTGAATAATGCCTTCAGTGCACAACGCCTTAATAGCACCCAGATTTTGTACCAAACCTACTGCAGCAATAATCCGTGATAAATGGTTTGCTGATTCAATTCCCAGCATCCGCAAACAAAGCTTGGCAGTGGGATGAAGGGCGGTTACTCCCCCGACTGTACCCACAATAATTGGAGCGGTTAATTGACCAGTTAGAATCCCATCCGCATAGCGCCAACGGGTTATCGCTTGATAATGGCCTGTACGAGCTGCATAAGCATGAATACCTGCTTCCACTGCCCGCCAATCATTTCCTGTTGCAATCAAAACAGGATCCATCCCATTCATCACACCTTTGTTATGAGTTGCTGCACGATAAGGATCCATTTCAGCGAATAGGGAAGCCTCTTGTAAACGTTTCCCTAACTCGGTCTCAACATCACGAATAACCACTGTAGCCGTCGTTAATTTCTGATCATTCAAGTTGGACAAAATACACATAGTGACTTGTTCACCAGTTAAATTTTCCAAGGGACCTTTTAAGTATTCCAACACTTGATTAATGATGTTTGCACCCATGGCATCACAGCTATTCATCATTAAATGAATAACAGCCATCTTATGGCCATCTTCACGTTGCAACTGCCGCAATTCTAAATCAACAACACCACCACCGCGTCGAACCATGCTAAAGGCAACTTCCTCATTAGCCTTTTCAATTAAGAATTGCTTGTTTTCGTGGAAGATCGCAGCAAAACGCTCCAAATTATCTATTTTTGCCAACTGAATTTGCCCAATAATGCAGTCACCCCTAACCTGAGTATGAATTTCACCGTGCTGCCTTATCCATTTTGCCGTTTTCGACAAAGCAGCAATAATAGAGGTTTCTTCCACCGCAAGCGGAATAACATAATCTTGGCCATCAATACAAAAATTAGTGGCCACGCCCAAAGGAAGCTGGAAATAACCGATCACATTTTCAATAAGTTTATCCGCAAGAACGGTATCACTGACACCTCCCTTGACTAAATAGGCAATATCCTCTGCAGTAAGCGCACCTAATTCTAATAAGCGCTGAAATCTTTCCTCGCGATTCAATTTGGAAAAACCCTGGAATAATTGACCTGCTTGACTGCTTAACAGCATGCCTTCTCCTTCAACTCACTGATTACACGGCTGCCTGTACAAAACATGGCAACCTTTAACTCATATTCAATAGATGCCATTAATTCATGCACCTGCTGCGCACTTTGCAAAGCTGCATCTAACATTGGTTTGGCAAAACCCACTGAAGTGGCTCCAAGAGCAAATAATTTTGCTGCATCCAAACCATGACGGACACCACCAGAACCCCATATTTCAAATTTCGGCATTAAAGAAACTGCATTGTTAACACTTTGTACGGTGTCTATTCCCCAATTGCGGAAAGTAACCGATGTTTTATGTTTAATACTTCCTTCTGCGGCACGATGACCCTCAATTCTCCCCCAGTGTGTACCACCAAGACCGCTCACATCAACTGCCGCAACTCCAAGCTCATTTAAACGGCGTAAAGTAGATAAAGAAAACCCACAGCCTGTTTCTTTAATGACAATCGGTAAAGGCAATGCATCCACTAATTTAGCAAGTGCATTCCAGCAGCCTTTAAATTGTGGAGTTCCTTCCGGTTGAATTGCCTCTTGCAAAGGATTGCAGTGAATAATCAACGCTGTAGCTTGCAATGCTTCGGTTAAACGTTGGATTTGGGTAAGCGGCGTATTAATTAATTGAGCAATACCTAAATTACTAAACAGATTTACCTCGGGAAAATCCTGACGCAAAGATTGCCACTCGAAAGCAGCCTGGTTATCTGTTAATTCACGGCGCTGAGAGCCCACTCCCATAGCCCAACCACTTGCTGCACACGCTGCAATGAGGTTGCGATTAATATTAACCGCATTACGATGCCCCGCTGTCATAGAGCTGACAAAAAATGGTTTCGCAATGGCCTGGCCAAAACGCTTACTTTCTATAACGAGCTCATTAAAATCAATATCGGGTAACGCTTCATGACACAAAGATACTTGGTCCAATACATTCAGTTCACTGGCTTGATTGCTTTGCATCAAAGCAAGCGCAATATGATCTTGCTTACGTTTTTCAAATTGGCTGTAGTCGTCTTGCATGTCCTGTACACAGCAGCAGAAAAAATGGCTTGAATTTTATCACAATCTAATAATTTCAACTAGAGAACACTGAATTTGCTCAATAGACCCCTTTCCAAACTCACGTGGCGAGGAAAATGCGAGGAGCCACAGCCGTGCAGAGCCGGGGTGTACACGTCAGTATACGAGGAGTCGATCACAATATCGACGAAGCCATTTCCCACCACAGTAGAGTGGAAAAGATCAATCATAGACGTGGCTTAATAAACTATAAGATTCATTTAATTGAGTATTTAGGCGAGTAAAGAAATACATTAAGCTATAAAAGCCCAGTGCTTCACTTTCTAACGAAGCAAAACGCTGCGCATCAGTACTGATTGCCTTCGTTAACAAGTCAGTTAAATTGATTACTGGCAGCATACTGGGATGTTTTTGCTTTTTAAGATGCTTTATCAATACAGTAAGATTATGTTGCGTGGTTTTGACAGCCATATCTAAATGTTCCTTATCCTCATTCGTTAAATAGCAAACCAGCCAACGATAAGCTTCAGTTAAACCAGCAACGTATTGAGTAGAGAAAGCCATATGCATCAATAAGGAATTAAACGCCTGTCGACTGAGACGATGAAAAAGCACTTCATAACGCATTGCAATTGCTTGCTTACGGATAGCTTGAAAATCAGCATACAAATTTTGATTACTAACTACCGGATTGCTTTGTTGTTGGGTGGTGAAAGTCAGTGCTAACGCGGCATTCATTTTTTCTAGATAACCAATGAAAATATCGATTATATTGGTTCTTACCGGTAAAAAATACAGCCAACAAAAATAGCGATCAACGCACCCAACGCCGTATCTAAAATACGCTCTCTAAGTAAAAAAGTGTCCAATCACTAAGCAATGCAAAGAGAAATACCACAAAACCGGTTAACGTAAACACACCAAGAAGATGATTAATTGGTAATATATAAACAGTAAAAAATACAAAGGTTAAAAGTAAAATAAGAATGAGTGTGTCATTAGCGGGCAATAAAAAATATAACCCTGTTCCACAAAGACCGCCTAAAATAGTCATACTAACTCGTTCAATAGAACGTTTAATACTTTCTCCCCAGGTCTGAGTCGTTAAAGCCATTGCTGTTAAAATAATCCAATAACCACGCTCCATCTGAAAACACCAGTTTATAACTTCAGCAATCGAGATTGCTATAGCCGCTTGAAATGCCATTTTTGTTGTATTTCTAATCTGCATTCTCACCCCGTTGTAAACGCAGTATATTTTCATGCAGCAAACTAAAACTAAGCTTTAAATTGAGGAAAACCATCACTAGAGCAGGATCTGTTAAAGGTTCCTGGCTCAGTTTTTCTGTAATTTTCGCCATCGAAATTCGACAAGTTTTCGCCGTCACAGAATAATCTTTGCTCATCGTTAATGACCTCAACAACACTGCAAATTGCTTGTATATTGAACTCAAGGCAAGGCGTTTCGATGGCGACAATTGATAATTTTTTACCAGCATAGTCTTATAAGCATCTACTATCATGTTATAAGCATGGATTAATGCATATTCCTGAATCATTATCCCATCAATTAATTTCTCACGTTCATTGATTGCCAAGCTTTGCACGATGGTTTGATTGCTGTCTAATAAATGATGCAATACGTCTCGTATCCGTACAAAAGAAAGCCGAGCAATGCTTCGCGGCTGAACCGGAAGCAAAATATGCTGCCTAAATGCATTCATGCCCCGTGCTAACGATTTAAATAATCGATTGGAATTGTTGATAAACAACTTAGAGTAATTGTCAGGGAAAACCAAAAGAAGAGTCAGTGCACCTGCCACCAAACCAATAATAAACCCATAAATAGGTGCCCAGCACTCCTTCGTTTGAAAGGGTATAACAATAGCTAAAAAACAAAGCGTCCACACTTTCATTGGCGCCACACTATTACTTAAACCAAAACGCCGCATGTAATTGACTGTAAAACCAAGAACCACTAAAACTATTGCGCATAAATGAGGAAAATCACGTACCCATAGGCCTGTGATAAACGCTGTAAAAAAGGCCAGATCGAACAGAAGCACCTGTACAACACGCGACCTAAACGATTTAGCGACCATTCCTTGCATAGACATACCGCAGGCCAATCCAGTCATTGCTTTCGTAAAATAAGTTTCATGCCGGACAAACCATAACGCGATGACAATTGCTAAAACCGTTTTAAATGCATGTTTCAAACGAAAATAGCCGGGATCAATGTTCCAAAAGAAAATTTGCAGTCGTTTAAAATTATTCACGTTTTTACAAGTACTTTGCTGTGACAGGTAGTTTCGTATTATCCTAGGCTATTTCTTGAAATGATCGCAATCATGACCAAGGTAAAACCTACAAGCCAATTTGTCTTTAACGAAGAAAACCATAGCTATCAATGTGAAGGCTCTTGGTCTGTTCTTCATATAGATGGCTTGGTTGAACGTTTTAAACAAACACCGCTGCCTGAAGTAGAAAAAATCACCGTGAGCGGCGCTGAATTAGCCCAATTTGATAGCGCAGGCGCCCTAGCTTTATTGAGGTGTATGGAGATCCTGAAATCCGGTGGTAAAGAAGTAACGCTAGTTAAATTTGCCAAAGAACAAGATTCACTAATAAAGCTCGTCTCTGAAAAGAAAAGTGATTTAGATTATAAGCCACCCACTCCGAAGAAAAAAATATATTAGCCCGTCTTGGTGAAGAAACTGTTTACAAATTACGCCAGGCTGATGGGTTCGTTATTTTAATTGGTGATTTAAGCTCTAAAATTTTCGAGGCTTTCGGCTATTGGAAACGTTTTCAATTACCTAGTATTGCCTCAAATATCGCTTCTGCTGGCATTCAAGCCTTGCCTATTCTTGCTTTACTATCTTTTCTAATTGGTATTGTTCTCGCCTATCAGATGGGTTTACAACTACAAACTTATGGTGCCAATATTTTTATTGCTTATTTATCTGGCATGGCTATCTTTCGTGAATTTGCCCCACTTATTACAGCGATCATTGTGGCAGGCAGGACTAGCTCCGCATTCACAGCCCAGATTGGCAGCATGCAAATTAACGAAGAAGTTGATGCCCTCAAAACCATGGGTTTATCTCCTACAGAACTGCTAGTCTTGCCTAAAGTCCTCGGTTTACTACTTGTTTTCCCGCTGTTAATTTTTGGTCAGATGTTTTCAGTATTATCGGTGCTCTGCTCATGTCAAAATGGATACTGAACGTCAGCTATTTTGATTTCTTGGCTCGCTTAAAAGATTCCGTAGGAGTAGATCAACTCCTGTTAGGTTTGTATAAAGCCCCCGCTTTTGCCATTTTGATTGCCCTGGTAGGTTGTTTTCAAGGCTTTCGAGTAGAAGCTGATACTATTGGCAGCCAAACCACAAGAAGCGTTGTACAATCCTTATTTTTAATTATTGTTGCTGATGCGGCATTCTCTGTTGTTTATAGCTGGATGGGCCTATAGAGATGAGTGAGCCAATCATTGAAATTAAAGGATTAAAAAATTATCTCGGTGGACAGTGGGTGCATTCCGATGTCAATCTCACGGTGTACAAAGGCGAAATCCTGGCAATTATCGGTGGTAGCGGCAGCGGTAAAACAACCATATTACGCAGTCTTCTCATGTTGCTCAAACCCACAGCAGGCTCTCTACAAGTTTTTGGCCAAGATATTGCAGAGCTAACCAGTTCACAAGCAGATAGACTTCGCCGCCGCTGGGGTATGTTATTTCAACATAGTGCACTTTTCTCTGCGATGACCGTGTTAGAAAACATTGCCTTTCCTATGCAAGAATTCACCAACCTTGACACAAAGTTTATGGAACATCTCGCTATGCTTAAGATTTCCCTGGTAGGATTACCTAAAGAGGCCGCAGGGAAATTTCCTTCCGAATTAAGTGGTGGAATGCAGCGGCGTGCTGCGGCAGCACGTGCCATCGCAATGGATCCAGAGTTATTGTTCCTGGATGAACCCACAACAGGGCTTGATCCACGTAGCGCAAGGCAATTTGATGACTTAATTCTCTTTTTAAGAGATGCCTTGCATTTGACAATTGTGATGGTTAGTCATGATGTGGAGTCCCTAAAACGGACTACGGATAGAATCGCATTTATCGGCGAAGGCAAAATATTAGCTGTCGAACCAATAGAGGAGTTAATGAAAAATCCACATCCTTTGATTGCTGAATACTTCAGTACCTTTTAAACTGTTTGAGATCTTTAAAGAATAGGAGTATGTTTTTTGGAAGCAAAAACCAACTACACTATAGTCGGCTTGGCAGTGCTAATCCTTCTTGGAGGACTTATCGCGGCTGGTTTATGGCTATCTGTTGGCTTTGATCAAAAAACATACCGCCTGTATGCAGTTTATATTCATGAAGCAGTTTCAGGGCTAAGCGAAGAATCACCTGTTAAATATAATGGAGTGAAGGTTGGATTTGTTAGAAAAATTACTCTCAACCGTCGCGATCCGCAACAAGTTAAAATTCTTCTTAGTATCGAAGAAGGAACACCTATCACTACCAGCACCGCGGCTACTTTAATTTCGCAAGGAATTACCGGGACAACTTATGTAGGACTATCAGCAAGTTCTTCGGATTTAACGCCTTTAGAAAAATTGCCTAGCGAACCCTATCCGATTATTCCAGCTAAACCATCCCTTTTTAATCAACTCGACAAAGCGCTTAAAGATGTCTCTGAGAATGTAAATAAGGTAAGTCTGGAGATTAGTCGGATTTTTGATCGTGAAAATGCAAAATATATCAAAAAACCCTAGCGAACCTGGAAACCTTTAGTGGTGTTATTGCTAAAAACAGTAAACATATTGACCAAAGTCTGGAAAATGCCGATATTTTTATAAAAATATTGCTGACGCAAGCCATCAACTACCTGATATCATTAAAGATTTAAACGTAGGGGTGAGAAAATTAAATACTATGACTACAGCTGTAACTACTGCTGGTGATAAGGTATCCTCTGCAATGGAAACAGGTAAAACAACCATTAACCAAATTTCCCAACAAGTTTTACCACCTACTGTAGTACTCATACGCCGTCTTGATACAATTGCTGCTAATCTCGAAAAAGTTAGTAATCAAATGCGCCAAAACCCTGCTGTAGTAATCCGCGGTACAACACCGCCTAAACCCGGACCAGGAGAATAATTTTGAACAAATTTAGTCTTATTCTTCTTTTCTGCGTACAATGTTTACTGACAGCTTGCTCACCGATTAAAACACCGGTTACTAATCAATATAAACTGGAAGCGTTTAGTAATAAACAATTAGCCTCGAATGTTGCTCATCAATCTATTCTTGTTACTACTACTCCCGATTCCGTAGCAGGCTATCAAACTGAACAAATGCTCTATATTCAAAAACCGTTTGAACTAAGTAGTTTCGCAAATAATGCCTGGATTAATCCCCCAGCCGACATGTTGTTTCCACTCATTGTGCAAAGTTTGCAACGCAGCGGTTATTTCTATGCAGTCGCTTCAACACCACATTCTGAACATACCGATTATCGATTAGATACACAACTTATTGCGCTGCAACAAAATTTTTTAAGAAAGCCCAGTGTATTAGATTTAGTTGTTAAAGTAACATTAACCCATGTGAGTGATAATCGAGTTGTCGCATCAAAAGTTATTAGTCAACATGTTTGTTGCCCTATGGATACCCCCTATGGTGGTGTAGTTGCTGCGAATCGAGCAACAGAAAGTCTTACAGCGGAGATAGCGAATTTTGTTGTATTCCATGTAAAACAGGATAATAGCCATCGATAA
Source organism: Legionella tunisiensis (assembly GCF_000308315.1). Lineage (GTDB taxonomy): Bacteria > Pseudomonadota > Gammaproteobacteria > Legionellales > Legionellaceae > Tatlockia > Tatlockia tunisiensis. The sequence goes on from NZ_CALJ01000297.1 coordinate 13,843, forward strand.
TGCAGCTCATAAGCAATAGAGACAATAGCGAAATAGACAAAACAATTGTACAATGAGCCGTCATTGCGGTGCTTTAAATATTAGTAAACTACGAATAAAAAAGGAGATAGAGGATGAAAGCCAGATCGTTTTTAAAGATGGGACTTGTTGCAGCAAGCGTTGTGCTGCTCGCATCCTGTTCGAAAACGCCCGGTAGCGCTGATGGCGCAGGTATGAACGGCGGTGCATCTGCCCATGGTCTGGGACAATTAGGTCGTTTTGCTGGTCAAGAACCGGGTGAATCCTACACTACGCAAGCACCTCACAATCAAGTTTATTTATTTGCTTATGACGACAGTAGCTTTGCACCCAAGTACATGGCTTCGCTCAATGCACAATCTGCATACTTAAAAACACATCCTGGCGCCCGTGTTCTATTAGCTGGCCACACCGATGAGCGTGGTAGCCGTGAATACAACGTAGCATTAGGAGAGCGTCGTGCCAATACAGTCGCTGATTTGATGAAAATGGCTGGTGTCAGTAGAAGTCAAATTCGCGTCGTCAGCTATGGTAAAGAACGACCAGCAAATTATGGACATGACGAAGCATCTCATATGCAAAACCGCCGTGTAGAGTTCACCTATGAGGCAACACGATGATTAAATCCCATCAACTCTTATTAAGCTTGTGCTTTTCTTGTCTTTTGCCGTTACAGGCATTTGCAGAAGCACCTGTAGTTGATGACAGCGAAAATTTTGCAATTCTTGATGAACAACAGGCCGCCCTTGAGCAGCCTGTTGCCAAAGCTCAGCTTGAAAATAATGACAATGAGGAAGAAATTGCTCTCGCAAAAGATAACCGTGACAGCAATGATGAGAATGCCGGATTGTTGGATAAAGTTCAGGGCTTGCAACAAGAAATCCAAGAATTACGCGGTCAATTAGAAGTACAAGCCCATGATTTGAAATTATTACAACAGCAACAATTAGCCTTCTATAAAGATTTAGATGCACGTCTACGTAATAATAGTCCCATTAAGCCTGGTCAATCAGCCCAAGCAGAACAATCAAATCAGCCGACCGAATTATCACTCGGTTCGCAAGTAGCTGCTTCTCAGAATAATGGGAATGAAACATCTGTAAAAACTATCCAACAAGAAAAATCAAGCTCGAAAATTGCCATAACTCCCACTGCTACTCCGGCTCGAACAAATCCCGCTGATGAGCAAATCAGCTACCTGGCTGCCTACGATCTAGTCAAAAACAAGCGTTTTGACGAAGCGCTCACTGCGATGCAAGCCTTTGCAACACAATATCCTCAAGGTGGCTACACAGCAAATGCGCATTATTGGCTGGGTGAACTTTACATGGTTAAAAATAATTACCCAAAAGCAATCGAGCATTTTGAAATTGTATTGCAACAATTTCCCTCCTCAAGCAAAGCAGCTGCCAGCACGCTCAAAATTGGCTACGCACTTGCTGCCTCAGGTAAAACAGATGACGCGAGAATGCGTTTACAACAAGTACTAAAAAACTACCCTGATACCCCTACTGCGCAGTTGGCAATGAAGAAACTGGAGTTATTAGGCGTCTCATGAAGCAAGTTAGTACTCAATTACGCGTTACAGAAATCTTTTATTCTTTGCAAGGTGAATCAGTTACCGTGGGATTACCCACGGTATTCATTCGACTCACAGGTTGTCCTCTTCGTTGTCAATACTGTGATACAGCCTATGCTTTTAGTGGTGGCCAAATGCAAAGTTTAACCTCCATCTTAGAGAAAGTAACTGCCTACAATTGTAAACAGGTTTGTGTAACCGGTGGTGAACCTTTGGCACAACCAGGTTGTATCGATCTACTGCGCCAACTTTGCGACGCTGGTTTTAACGTCTCCTTGGAAACAAGTGGAGCACGAGATATTGCTCATGTTGATAAACGAGTCATGGTGGTCATGGACTTAAAAACTCCAGACTCGGGGGAAAGCAAAAAAACTTGTTTGCCAATTTAGCTCACTTAAAGCAAAGTGATCAAATCAAATTTGTATTGTGTAGTCGTGAGGATTATGAATGGGCTCGCCAAGTTATGACTGAACACCGCCTACCAGAGCGTGTACAAGTTTTATTTTCACCTAGTTGGAATGAATTAAATTCAACCACACTCGCCGACTGGATAGTAAAAGACCAATTACCTGTGCGCTTTCAGCTGCAATTGCATAAAATTCTTTGGAATGATGTACCAGGCCACTAAATGAGGAGATTAGGTTATGCAATGGTTCGCCCAAGCACCTGCTAACATTGCCCTGATAAAATACATGGGTAAAAAAGACAATGAGAAGAACATACCGGATAATCCATCATTATCCTATACGCTAAATAACCTTTTAAGCAGTGTCGTACTCGAAAGCCATAGTGGAAAAAAGATTTCTGGGAACCCTTAGATACACCAGGCGCTTCTGTCTTTGTTTTATCCCCATTAGGGCAGCAGCGTTTTCTAGAACATTTGGCGCGAGTGAAAGCTTACTTTGGTTATAACGGTGCCTTTATTGTACGCTCGACCAATAATTTCCCACACAGTAGTGGCTTAGCCAGCTCTGCATCAAGTTTTGCGGCATTGACTAAATGTGCGGTACTAGCCTTAAGTGAGCTTAGCAACAGACCTTTACTTTCTGTTGAAGAACAAGCACAGTTAAGTCGCCTAGGTTCTGGTTCATCCTGCCGTTCTTTTTCTCACCTTGGGCACTTTGGGAAGAAGAAACTGTAGAAGCAATTAATTTACCCTACACAGACTTAATGCATCAAGTGATTGTGATTAGTCACGATGAAAAGCCTGTGCCTTCCAGTGAAGCTCACATTCGCGTCAAAAGTAGTAGTCATTACGCAACGCGCTGTCAACGAGCAACAGAAAATTTGAAGATTTTGCGTCAGGCTTTAGAAAAACAGGATTGGCCAAGCGCTTACCAAATTTGTTGGCGTGAGTTTCAGGATATGCATCAATTGTTTACAAGCTGCAAACAACCTTTTTCGTATATAACAGAAAAATGCCAGGAAGCATTACGTAGCCTACAAGATTTCTGGAACCATACCGGTGACGGTCCTATTGTCACTATGGATGCGGGGCCTAATATTCATTTACTCTATCGCCCAGATCAAACCAAGATGGCACTACAATTTCAACATGATCATTTAATTGGCAATTACGATGTTTTATGATTTTCAAACAACAACTTATGGCAAATGGATTTTAGCAGGGGAACACGCCGTTTTGCGTGGTCATGGAGCACTTGTTTTTCCTATCCAGAAAAAGAAACTGACGCTCAGTTATAATTCATCTAATTCTGAACTAAGCGCGGATTATGAAGGTAGCAGTGGTTCAGATATGCACTTACTGTTTTGGTCTGTACTTGAACAAGGACAACAGCTATTAGGTAAATCGCTTAATAGTCTTTCCGGCCATTTTCATTTATATAGTGATATACCCATTGGTGTAGGGATGGGGGCTTCAGCTGCGCTTTGTGTTGCTGTGGCGCGCTGGTTTGAGGCACAACATGTATTGAACACGCAATCGATTTATTCTTTTGCTAAAAGTTTGGAAAATTTATTTCATGGTCAAAGTAGCGGCCTTGATATTGCTGGTGTTGCTACTGAGACTGGCGTTTATTTTCAACAAGGGCTATTAAAACCTATTAAACAGGCTTGGCAGCCCCACTGGTTCTTATCCTCTTGCGGGCAAATTGGCATCACTTCTCATTGCATAAATCAGGTACGGGATTTGTGGCAAACAGATGCCGCCTACGCTGCACAAATTGACGACAAGATGAGTACCAGTGTTGCAAAAGCACAATTAGCTTTAGAGCAAAGCGGATCCACCGCTCTGGCAGATCTGGCGCAAGCTATGCAGCAAAGTGCCGATTGTTTTCGGCAATGGGGGCTTGTTAGTGAAACCCTTCAACAACATATGCAGATGTTACTTGACTTAGGTGCCTTAGCCGTTAAACCAACTGGTTCAGGAGGTGGGGGTTATGTAGTCAGCTTATGGGAAAAATCTGCGCCAACGTTGCCTATGGAATTTATTGCTATTTAATTAGCCTACTCTGCTCTAGTAGCAATCAACCTGTTTCTGGAGCAGTCGATTACCCATTCATTCCTAAAATAGAACGGAACCTTTCCCCTGCAACGATAGGTTAGCAGGCTTACTCATAATAAATTTTGGAAAAAACTACCGAGACACTAACAATTAATCAACAAATTGATAATAAACTTCGTTATTCTTAACCATACCTAATTCAGAACGTGCCTGTTCTTCAAGAGCCTGATCGCCACTTTTTAATTCAAGAATATCTGCTTCGATAGCACGATTGCGCGCAGCAAGTTTCTCATTTTCCTGCTCTTGGATAGCTAATTTTTTTCTAAATTAGTCCATTGCGATACACTGCCATCACCCAGCCATAATTTATATTGCAGACCGATTAACACTAATATCAAAATAATAATGATAGATCGCATGGATTAACCAAAGAGAGTTGTTTCTTTCCATTATATACCGGGCACAATTAGTTTTGCGAACTCTATCGAATTTAGTTCCTTGATAATCTATAAAGCACTGCGCCAAAATACCTATATAGCAACGTAACCCAAGAGTATCAGACTCATCGGGTTACCAATACTAATTGATCGTTTCAAGCCCGAACTAAAACAGTTTTTCCAGCATAAGGAAGGGCAGCCAGTTCATTGATCCTTAGCAATTGATTGTATTTTGCTATTCTATCTGTACGGCATAAAGAACCTGTCTTAATTTGGCCACAACCTGTTGCAACGGCCAAATCAGCAATAAAAACATCCTCTGTCTCGCCTGAACGATGTGACATGACGCAGCGATAACCATTTGTCTGTGCCAAACGAATAGCCTGTCTGGTTTCAGTTAACGTTCCAATTTGATTAGGTTTAATCAAAATAGCATTTGCCATTCTTTGGCTTATACCCTCTTGTAAAATACGGGTATTCGTTACGAATAAATCATCCCCAACTAATTGGAGGCGTTCCCCCAAATCGACCGTCAATTGCTGCCACCCTTGCCAATCATTTTCATCTAAACCATCTTCGATGCTGACAATTGGGTAATTAGTTACTAATTCACTATAATAAGCAATCATTTGCTCACTACTAAGTATTTTATTTTCAGACGTCAGATGATATTGACCAGCATGAAATAATTCAGAGGCCGCAACATCAAGTGCAAAAACAATATCTCGCTTCAATTGATAACCTGCCTGTTCGACTGCTTGAGCTAATATATCAAGAGCTTGACGATTTGATTTAAGATCAGGAGCAAACCCCCCTTCATCGCCAACTGCTGTATTTAACCCCTGCTTTTTCAGTACAGCCTTCAATACGTGAAAAATTTCTGTTCCCATCTTTAATGCTGTCGCAAAATCTGGGGCACCAACAGGCATCAGCATGAATTCTTGAATATCAACATTATTATCCGCATGCGCTCCACCATTTAACACATTCATCATAGGTACAGGCATGCACATCGCCTCACCTTGATTAAGCGAAATAAACAAAGGTTGCTTAATAGCATTGGCATAAGCTCTTGCACAGGCTAAAGAAACAGCCAAAATTGCGTTGGCACCCAGCCGAGATTTATTATCCGTTCCGTCCAATTCACACAGACGTTTATCAATTAGTTCTTGCTCTTTGACCGAAACACCCTTTAATGCTTGATTAATCTCATGATTAATATATCCCACTGCCCGAGAAACGCCTTTACCAGCATAGCGAGTAGTGTCGTCATCACGAAGTTCATAGGCTTCACGACTACCCGTTGAGGCCCCAGAAGGAACACTTGCGCGCCCACACACACCACTTGTCAAAAACACATCTGCTTCAACAGTAGGATTTCCTCGTGAATCAAGAATTTCACGCCCTTTAATACTGGCTATTTGCATTTTTTATCCTCAAGATACTCTACCAACATTACTGGTAAAGTAATATTTAGAAAGGAGCTATTGTTTTTCTATAGAGAAGTATTGTCAAGGTTATCGCCCATGAAGCGGCAAAACCATCTCTTTTATTCTTTATTAATACCGGAAGATTCTTTTTGCACAATGCGAACCTTAATGTATAAAGTAGAGTTTTGTGTATACTGGTTTCCAGCACGAATCACTATTGTATTCGAATCTGCAGGCGCATCTCCCTCGGCACTTGCCAAAGGCACCCATTGATTTAAAGGCACCATGACCGTTGTATTAACCTGTTGTTCATCAAATTGCTGATTGACAACTTGATTATCTTGTTCGCGAACACGACGGACAGTTAATTTTACCTTCTGCCCCTGCAGTACAGGTTCTACTAGCAAACCATTTTGTACTAAACGACGATCATAAGAAACCCCCGTTCCCCAGAAACCGATACCAACTGAACTTAAAACAGGTTGATCTTCCCCAGTACTTACAAACGCTGACTCACCGTTCATAACGGTAACCGATTGGCGACGGCGTTGCTGACTCTGAGAAGACGTACTGATAACCATATCATTACCATTCTGCTCATTAAGCCAATCTGGATCACCTTGAAAAACAGTGATTTCAAAAGTCACTGGCGGTTGATCAAGTTTGTGCAATACCGTACGTAATTGAGTTAAGGTTTGTGGTGTAACTTTGACAACCAAGGTCTGACCAGAACCTGTGATTTGTTCACCCTCTTGGAGAAGGGGTTGAACTAAACGAATGACGTTATCAGCATTTTGGTAGTTTAATTCAATGACTTTTGTGATCATTTGATCAGCCCAAGCATTGATTGCTAAAAACAACAAACCAATAAACCATTTTTTCATGGCAACACTCCTTGTTAGCCGATTTCATCATGAATACTTTCAAGTGTAGCAGACTAACAATTTGTAGGATAAATTTAAAAAAATAATTTGAACAACGACTTATTTTTTTCAGGTTATTTTGCTGATTTTTCTTTCCAAAAGCAGGATAGGTTATGCAAAACAATTGTTTTGTTCCTGTAAAAGTTTAGTTATAATCGCCCTAATCTTTTTCAAAGATACATACTTTATGGGTAGCATATTCAACATGTTCGGGCCCTCACCTATCAGGCCTATTGAACAACACATGCGTAAAACACATCACTGTGCAAAACAGCTCTATCCCTTTTTTGAGGCTGTGTTGCAGCAAGATTGGGAAACAGCTAGCGCCATTAAAGAAAAGATATCTAGCATTGAAAAAGAGGCAGATAGAATTAAACGAGATTTGCGCTTGCATTTGCCAACCGGCTTGTTTCTGCCAGTCTCGCGTACTGATTTACTTGAATTGCTTAGTGCTCAGGATCGTATAGCCAATAAAGCAGAAGATATTGCAGGGCTTATTATCAGCCGCAGAATGGTTATGCCTGAAGCATTAACTTCCGTCTTTATGCCTTTTTTGAATCGTTGTCTGGATGCTTCCAAACAAGCTTGTAAAGCAATTAATGAACTTGATGAACTACTTGAAAGTGGTTTTCGTGGTAGCGAAGTAAAAATCGTTGAAGAAATGATTATGACTCTAGATGAAATTGAACATGACAGTGACGATAAACTCGCTGATATCAGACATCGTATTTTCGAGCTGGAAAAGGATTTACCTGCAATTGAAGTAATTTTTCTCTACAAACTGGTTCAATGGATTGGTGACTTGGCTGATCATGCCCAAACAGTGGGTGGTCGGCTGCAAATTCTTATTGCTCGGTAGTAAATTCCTATGGATTATCCTTTCATTCTGTTTCTCATTGCCATCGCCTTCTGCTTTTTCATGACCTGGGGGGTTGGTGCAAACGATCTAGCTAATGTAATGAGCACAACGATGGGTTCCAAAGCGGTCACTGTGCGGCAGGCAATGATTATTGCCATCGTCTTTGAATTTGCCGGCGCCTTTCTTGGTGGCAGCGGCGTAACAGAAACTATGCGTGACGGCATTATTACTAGCAGTCAGCTCTCAAACCAACCCTTGATTCTTATTGAAGGAATGCTAGGTGTTTTATTAGCCTGTACTGTTTGGATGAATCTTGCAAGTTATCTCGGTGTTCCGGTCTCCATTACCAATGCTCTTGTTGGCTCTATGGTTGGTTTTGGTTCTGTCGTCCTAGGTGCTGACGCGATTCAATGGCGCCAGGTTTATCACATTGCCATTGGCTGGGTAACCTCCCCTCTAATTGCCGGATTTACTGCCTATGTGCTTTTTATTAGTATCCAACAAGCCATCTTTGTAAAAAGCGACCCCCTCGAAAAAGCAAAATGGTACGTGCCTATTTATCTTTTCATTGTTGGATCTGTGTTATCTTTTATTACCGTTTTTAAGGGATTAAATCATTTCGATATCCACCTTAATTTGAAACAAGACTTGGCTGTTACCTTGGCAACCAGTATTACCATCACCATTATCGGTATGCTCTTTATAAAACGAATCCCTGAAATGCCACGAATTAGGCGACGTGAACGCTTTCTTCAAGTGGAAAAATATTTTGCTGTACTGATGGCCTTGACCGCTTGCGCGATGGTGTTCGCGCATGGTTCAAATGACGTTGCCTTGGCTGTAGGACCGTTAAGTATTATTTATACTCTAGTTATGCATTCTGATCAGCCTGTGAGTGCAGCTAATTATCCTGCCTGGATTATCTTACTTGGCTGCGCAGGAGTAGTCATTGGCTTTCTAATGTATGGTAGAAAAGTGATTGAAACCGTAGGTAGCGCAATCACAGCTTTAACACCAAGCCGTGCTTTTGCGGCTACTCTTGCTGCGGCAACCACTGTAGTCGTTGCAACCAGTACAGGTATCCCCGTTTCAGCGACACAAACCCTGGTTGGAGCAGTCCTTGGCGTTGGATTAGCACGCGGTATCGGTGCTTTAAACCTCATTGTAATTCGTAATATTTTTATGTCTTGGATATTAACATTACCCGCAGCTTCGTTGCTGACAATTATGGCTTATAAAGCTTTACATGCTTTTATAGGAAGTTGAATAACAGTCGAGCTGATGACTATGCTCATCTCGTAATTCTGCCAATCCCATATCAGTCAAAGCCGCTATTTTATCAATAGTAATCAAGTCTTCACGCAATGCGACCAGTCCATTTGAGGTAAATAAAAATTCCAGGTGAGAAGAAGTCAACATAGCCAGCTGTTCACTAGAAATTAGTTGCTCCCGTAAAGCCTGTAAACCATGTGCTGAAAATAACCATTAGAGATGCGGAAAATCGAGTAATACTACATCCTCGAAAACGATTAATTTCTCGACAAATAAGGCAATAAATTCTTCCTTAGTGCAGATAAACTTAAAAAATCTTCTGGCACAATCTCTAGGTCTACTTTTTTAATGATCCCTTCTAAAAAAGAACCAAACCATAATTGGAGAATAGATACTTAGTTAATTTTCATCTATTTCTTTCGGGAATTCTTCTAATTTCTGGCGCTCCTCTTGAGATAACGACCATATTTTATGGAGACGTTCTGCAAGCCACAAACTAATTCTCTCATTGAAAACAAAATCCCTAAGTTCTGAATGTAGTTCTTCGATTCTTTTTTAAAATCTTCATAAGAGGAAGCACCGGCCTCTTTCCACGTCTTCGCCGATAGACTTATCCGCTGCCAATCCTTGCAGACAGAAAATGTTGAAAAGATATCTCTGCGTGGCAACCAATCGAATAGAGTTAAGGTAATTTCTTCAGGGAGTGGCATTAAATTGCATTATTAATTGAGTTTATTCAACCATACTGCTTTTTTAAAACAAGATGCATGGGTAAATTTACCCATAGCAATATTAGAAATCTCATGATTTCATTCCATCATTACGAGGGAACTTTATTAAAGGATAAATTCCAGGAAGGTTAGAATCCACCCCAAATTTCATCATCCTTCTCATCCCGCTTCGCACTATCACGCAAATAGGCAATACGCTTATGCTTTTTGATTTCTTTTAGCTGCGAGGGTGACTTTTTATGTTTAGCATCAAATTCAAAAAGGAATTTGTCGTAAGGGCTTACGTAAGCTTTATCAATATCATTCTGGCTCATGACTAATCCTGGATAGCATATAATAAATAACAGATGGCTAATTTTATCGGTTTTTACACCAAGTTGCCATCAAAGATTCTAAACTTGCCGTATTAAGAATAGCACGAGGAAAACGAAGTAGAGAACTGACGTAGACCTCTATTATAGCAATGGAAGGAACAACCATGAATATAAAAAAGCCGAGCTTCACTCCCATTTGGAAGGAACAATCTCCCCCAGCCTGGCCCAAAAACTCGCTAAACGCAATAAGGTAACACTTCCCCAAACCCTGATTGAAGCCGATGGAGAAAGCTATTCTTATCGTGATTTTCTCGATTTTTTAAAAGCGTTTGATGCTGTTGCTGCAGTGATAAAAACACCGAGAGATTATTATGACATTACCTTTGATTATTTAAAAACCAACGCTTTAGAAAACACTATTTATGTAGAAACAATGTATTCGCCCGATCATGCTGAGCGAGCCAGTGGTATTCCATCCTCTGAACATTTGCACGCAATACAGCAAGCTATTGATGATGCCGAATCTCAATTTAATATTATCGGTCGGATTATCATCGTTGCCGTACGACATTTTGGTGCTGATGCGGCAATTCGAGTAGCAAAACAAGCTGTTAAAGAGCAAGTTCCTTGTATCGTAGGGCTTGGGCTCGGTGGTGATGAAATTCATTTTCCCCCTAAATTATTCAAGAAAGCCTACCAAATTGCAGCGGAAGCAGGACTTCATTGTACAGTACATGCAGGTGAATTTGCTCCGGCAAGTGGCATGCTTGAAGCAATGGAATATTTGCCAATTGAACGTATAGGCCATGGTGTACAAGCAATTCACTCAACAGAAACCATTGCCCAATTAAAAGATCGTAATATTGCCCTGGAAGTCTGTCCTTCCAGTAATGTAGCTCTTGGTCTTTTTAAAGATTTGGTAAGTCATCCTTTACCTCATCTGGTGGAGACTGGTATTAAAATTAGCCTTGGCTCAGATGATCCCCCTTTTTTCGTACCACTTTAGCCAAAGAGTATCAGCGGGTACAACAAACCTATCACTACTCTGACAGCCAAATGAAGATGTTTACACTTAATGCTATTAATTCAGCCTTTGCTGATGAGATGACAAAATCGAAATTAAGAAAATCATTAGCCAGCGATGAATCTTAGCCATTGAAAATAGAACGCTGTATGAAAGAAACATTCATGTTTTAGGCCGTTTCTTCCATATATTGGCGAAGTTTTTTCATGGCATTTTTTCAAGCTGGCGAACTCGCTCGGCAGAAACACCATATTTATCGGCCAAATCATGCAATGTTGCCTTGTTATCCGCCAGCCAACGCTGCTGTAAAATATCCTGACTACGTTCGTCAAGGCGCTCCAAAGCAACCAATAATTGTTCTCTGCCTTGTTCCCCGCTTACTTCTTTTTCAATCAAATGGGCTGGATCACTATTCGCATCATGTAAATAATGAGCGGGGGGCTTTGAAAGCATCATCCTCATCATCAGAAAGAGGTGCATCATAGGAGGCATCCATAGCATTAAGACGCTGCTCCATGACCAGTACATCCTCACGGCTGACACCAAGATCATTGGCAACCGCATCTACTTCTTCACTGTTAAACCAGCCTAGACGAGTCTTCATCTGACGCAGGTTAAAAAACAATTTCCGTTGGGCTTTGGTGGTTGCAATCTTAACTATACGCCAATTACGTAGAACAAATTCATGTATTTCAGCTTTAATCCAGTGGACAGCAAATGAAACAAGGCGAACACCCATTTTAGGGTCAAAACGCTTAACGGCCTTCATTAAACCAACATTACCCTCTTGAATTAAATCATTAAGAGGTAAACCATAGCCCAAATAGCCGCGAGCAACTCGAACTACATAACGAAGATGAGCAAGAACTAAACGACGTGCGCTTTCAAGATCGCCTTCCGTATGAAAGCGCTCGGCACACGCATACTCCTCTTCAGCAGAAAGCATTGGTATTTGATTGACACGATGAATATAGGCATCAAGACTACCAATAGGTAAATTCCATGACGCTAATTGCAACTGCTGACTCATACTGCTCCTCCAGTTACCAACACCATAATAATTACCAAACCAATTCGATATTAACCTTAACTATAGCACCACATTATACATCAACTATAGGGCTCAATAGAAGCAAGTTGTTGTTTTACTGACAATCTGGCACCCAACCACCCTAGCATTGTAGACACTATCACCAGTAAATAAGCTTGTTTAACTGACAACCCCATAATGGGGTAATGCATTTGGTAGGCAGCTGCCAGCTGTTTAACGGCAACAGCAACACTAAGCATGAAAATATTGACAAAAAACACAGCCATGATTGCACCAGCTAAACTATACCACATGCCAGTATATAAAAAAGGACGAGCAATGTAAGGATCAGTTGCACCTATTAGTTTCAGTACCTGAATTTCCTCATGGCGATTATGAATAGCAAGACGCAAGGTATTGCCAATTATCAAAACCACAGCAGAGGCTAATAGAGCCATTAATGCATGCGCTATTTTAGTCGCAAAACCTAGGATTGCATGCAGTTTGGTTATCCATTGCATATCCAGTTTAGCTTGCTCAACTTGCGGATAAGCCTTTAATCGAGTAAACAATTGCTCCATTTGCGCAGGTGTGTTAACGGCAAGGGCCGGGATAACATCCATCATTGCCGGGAGGGGGTTTTCTGGCAAATAACGCATAATATCATGCATTCCTTCCTGCCTCTGCAACTCAGCCAATCCTTCCTCGGGAGATTTGAGTACCACATTACCAACACCCTCTGTCGCACGAACACGAGCTACAAAAGCAGTCTGCTCAGCCTCTGATAGCGGAGATTTTAAATAGAGAGAAATATGGCCTCCACGCTGCCAATTGATAGTTAATTGCTCCAGATTATCGGTAAACACCCAAAAAAGAGTCGGTAAAGTCAACGCAATAGCGATGACAATCACCGTCATCATAGTAGCCAACGGCTTACGGCAAAGCAAATTAAGACTGCTATTGGCTGCTTGCAAATGATAAGCACTTAAAGTACGCAGATTTTTTAACACATCCGGCCTCCTTTAAGCATAACAATACGATGCTTCATCCCCGCAATAAGCGCGAGATCATGCGTAGCGATAAGAATACTCACCCCAACCTGGTTAAATTGATCAAAAAGTTTCATAATTTCAGCAGAAAGACTGGGGTCAAGGTTACCTGTAGGTTCATCAGCAAGCAGCAAAGCTGGTTTGTGTACTACAGCTCTGGCAATACCAATCCGTTGTTGTTCACCTGCAGATAGATGAACAGGTAACATTTTTTCCTTAGTTAATAAACCAACCATATCAAGCGCTGCATGAACTCGCTTGGCAATCATAACGGGTGCAAATCCTTGAATTTGCAAAGGTAAAGCCACATTGTCAAACACAGTTCTATCATTTAGCAAATTAGGGGATTGGAAGGTAATCCCCAAACTACTACGATAAGCGGCAATATCCCGTCTTTTTAATTGATTTAAACGAATACCATTCACAGCGAGTTGCCCTGAAGAAGGCATTTCCAGCATGGCAATTAATTTTAGTAAAGTGCTTTTCCCTGCTCCCGAATGACCGGTCAGAAAAACCATCTCTCCTTTTTGCAGCGAAAAATTAACCTGGCTTAAGGCTTCAAACCCTCCAGGATAGCGTTTACTTACTTGGTCAAATTTGATCATCATTAAAAATTGCTCTGACAAATTGCTGGGCATCAAAAGGACGTAGATCGTCAATTCCTTCACCAATTCCCAGATAACGGAATGGTATCTCTAATTCATTGGCAATAGCAAACAGTATTCCGCCCTTTGCAGTCCCATCGAGCTTCGTCATCGTAATACCAGTCAACCCAATCGCTTGATGGAATTGTCGTGCCTGGTTGAGCGCATTTTGTCCTATACTGGCATCCAAAATCAACATTGTTTCATGAGGCGCATTAGCATCCAATTTTTGGATAACTCGCTTCACTTTCTTTAATTCTTCCATTAAATTGCCTTGAGTATGTAAACGGCCGGCCGTATCAGCAATCAAAACATCGATACCTCGTGCTTTTGCTGCCTGCAAAGCATCATAAATAACGGACGCACTATCAGCCCCAGTATGCTGGGCGATTACGGGAATTTGATTACGCTCCCCCCAAATTTTTAATTGTTCAACTGCTGCAGCTCGAAAGGTATCCCCTGCTGCCAGCATGACTTTTTTACCTTGTTGTTGAAACTGCTTAGCCATTTTACCGATCGAGGTTGTTTTACCCGCGCCATTCACGCCAACTGTTAAGATGACAAAAGGTGATTGATCCACTGTTTCTATTTGCAGCGGCTTTTCTCTTATTAGCAAAATAGTTTCCAATCGCTTTTTAAGCGCATCAAAAACAGCATCACCATCAGTTAATTGCTTTCTTGCCAAATCTTCACTTAATTGCTTTAAAATCGCTTGTGAAGTTTCAATACCAAGATCCGCACTAAGCAGCAAAGTTTCCAATTCTTCCAATAAAACCGCATCGATCTCTTTTTTCCCAATAATAAACGCCCAATCCCGTCGCCAAATTGCTGACGTGTTTTGGTCAGACCGCGTTTAAAGCGAGCGAAAAACCCTTGCTTAGGAAGTTCTTCACTCACCGGGTCAGAAGATATCTCATTCTGCTGGGCAACAGGCATTTCTTGCCCTTCAATAGACGTAGATATTGATTTTGTTTCATCCTGATTTTTTTAAACCATTTAATCATAAGGTATACAAAGCGAAGGAAATGTGGAATTCTATCACTTTTTTTGCTTTGGAGTTAATCCATGCGTACTGTATTAATGATTTTCTTTGCTGTATTAACTTGCCAATCTTATAGCCAAACACAAGAATTCACTCTGCAAAATGGCTTAAAAGTACTGGTAAAAGAAGATCATCGCGCACCCATTGCTGTCTCCATGATATGGTATAACGTTGGTTCTGCGGATGAACCAGGAGGCATCACTGGTGTCTCTCATGCACTAGAGCATCTGATGTTTAAAGGAACCCCAAAATATCCTTTAGGTGTTTTTCAAAAACGATTGCTGCCGTTGGCGGACAAGAAAATGCCTTTACTAATTATGACTACACTGCCTATTTTGAAAAATTGCTGCATCAAAATTGCCTATAAGTTTCGAATTGGAAGCTGATCGGATGCAAAACCTATTATTCAATAAAGAAGAATTTGGAAGAGAAATCAAAGTAATTCGAGAAGAAAGGCGTTTACGCACTGATGATAATCCACAAGCATTGACCTTCGAACGCTATTTAGCTGCAGCCAATTTGACTGCCCCCTATCATCACCCGGTTATCGGCTGGATGAGTGATCTGCACCAAATGACCGTTAACGATGTAAAAACCTGGTATCAACGCTTTTATGCACCCAATAATGCAACGCTTGTTGTCGTTGGTGATGTCAACGCAGAAGAAGTCCATCAATTAGCAATAAAGTACTTTGGGTCCATTGATAAACATGCTACCTACAGCCGCAAAGCCCAACTAGAACCACCTAATCTAGGCCCTAAATTCGTTGAAATTAACGCGCCAGCCAAATTACCTATGTTAATGTTCGGCTATACTGTACCCAGCGTGAAAACTGCTAAAACAAGTTGGGAACCCTATGCCCTGGAAATCATTACACATATCCTCGATGCTGGTGAAAGTGCACGTTTTGCCAAACATTTAATCCGTGGCAGCCATCTGGCTAGTGGAGCTGAGACTTACTATAATCTATACGCGCGCTACCAAACTCAATTTGTTGTTTTTGGCACCCCTACTGAAGCCCATTCTATTGACGAACTTAAAGCAGGCATGCTTAAAGAAATCAACCGATTGCAGAGTGAATTAGTCAGTCCAGCCGAACTTAAACGGATAAAAACACAAATTATTGCCCAAAAAACCTTTGAAAAAGATTCTATTTTTGGTCAAGCCATGGAGCTTGGTTTACTAGAAACAATCGGTTTAGGCTGGCAAACTGCCGACACATACACTGATCATATCAATAGCATTACCCCTGAACAATTACGACAAGTAGCACAGCTTTATTTTCAGGAATCAGCTCTAACAGAAGCCCGGCTAATCCCAGTAGCAGAAGAGGAACAACAATGAAAGTATTGTTTACATTAATTTTTTAAGTATTAGCTTTGTATCCAACCTACAAGCCAGTACTTTTAAAACACAGCAATGGTATACAAAAAATGGTGCAAAAGTAGTTTTTACCAAGCCATGGAAGTCCCTATGATAGATATCAACATAGCCTTTGCGGCCGGCTCAGCCTATGACGGCAAGCAATTTGGCTTAAGTGCATTAACCTCCGATTTGCTTGCCCAAGGTAATGCTGGTATGGATGCAACTCAAATTGCAGAAAAATGGCTGATACGGGTGCCCAATTTAATAACGACATTAGTCGCGATATGGTGGTCTTAAGCCTAAAGACTTTGACCAATGAAGATGCCCTTAAACAGGCAATCAACACCTTCGAACTTATCATCAGCAAACCCGATTTCCCCACAGACGCTTTCGAGAGAGGAAAAAGTCAGCAGTTAATGGCCATTGCCCAAACTCAAGAATCTCCCGATGATGTTGCCAATCAAATTTTCTTTAAAACGCTTTATCAAACCCATCCTTATGCTCATCCTGTCAATGGCACAAGAGAAAGTGTCAAAGCATTAAAGCTCACCGATGTGCACCAATTTTATCAACGTTATTTTGTCGGTTCTAATGCGGTTATTGTGTTGGTAGGTGCTATTGATCAGAAGAAAGCACAGCAAATCGCTGAACAACTCACGCAAAACTTACCGAAAGGACAACCAGCAGCAACTATACCCAAGGCAACTCAATTAAAAAACAAGGAGAAAGTCAACATTGACTTCCCCTCTTCGCAAACGATGTTGCGCTTAGGCCAAATTGGCATTGATCATCATAATCCGGACTATTTTCCTCTGACAGTGGGAAATTATATTTTAGGAGGAGGCGCGCTGGTCTCTCGATTAGCTTATGAGGTGCGAGAAAAACGGGGTCTAAGCTACAGTGTCGTCAGCCAATTCATGCCTATGCCCGGCGACGGCCCCTTTATCATTAGTCTATCGACACACCGGAAGCAAGCTGCGACCGCATTGAAAGTTACTGAAGATACCCTGAGCGATTTTATTGCTAAAGGTCCTGATGCCCGAGAACTACAGAATGCAAAGCAATATTTAACAGGCAGTTTCCCCTTATCCCTAGCCAGCAATAGTAGTATTGCTAATATGCTGTTGCGCATCACTTTTTATCACCTGCCTGATAATTATTTAGATTCTTATATAGCACGCATTAATGCAGTAACAACAGAAGATATAAAGAAGGCTTTTCATCACCAAGTGAACCCCAATAAAATGCTTCTCGTTTCGGTAGGTAAGTTGTGAAACAAACTGTACGTATAATCGGGGGGAAATACCGGGGCAAAAAACTTCATTTCCCTGACATTACCGGTTTGAGACCCACTCCAGATAGGGTCAAGGAAACGCTCTTTAACTGGTTAATGCATGATATACGAGGAGCACGTTGTCTTGACGCGTTTGCAGGCAGCGGTGCTCTTGGTTTCGAAGCCTTCTCTCGAGGCGCTGCAAAAGTAGTTTTTGTTGAAATAGCCGCTAAAGCTTATGAAAATTTGCAGCATGTTACTTCGTCATTCAATGAAACTAATTTATTAGTCGTTAATATGAAAGCTCAAGATTATCTTCGTCAAACAACAGACTGTTTTGATCTTGTTTTTCTTGATCCACCGTTTATAGAAAATAATATCCCAGAATGTATGGAGTTATTAGCTCGCTCCAATATACTACCTGTTGGTGGTTTGGTTTACCTTGAAGCCCCAGCAAAATTACTTCTGGATCCTAAAGTTTGGCAAGAAAAGAAGTGTAAGCAAGCAGGACAAGTCATTTATGGTCTCTATGAAAAATGCTAGTATGTTTAAACATGACTTCCGCTTGACAAGGCGTCATGCTCCTGTTTCAATCAAGGTAATACTTATCGATTATAAAGCCCGAAAGATGATCAACAAGTTTGTCATGCTTATTCTTGCATCTGCATTATTGGCTGGATGCATTAGTTCGTTCAAAAAACCACCTACTAATGATCCTAGTGATGATGCAACTATCAAGCTTGCAGAAGCAGCTACTTCCGTGAGCGACTCCATGTTGGAGATGGCGAGAGTAGAGAAGGTTATTACCCCTCCCACCAAAGATAATACCCTTACCATTCCTAATGCATACAATTTGCAAGCACGAGCCTCTGTGGATTGGTCAGGTCCTATTGAAGAATTAACAGCACGCATTGCGAAAGCAGCTCATTTTCGCTTACGCATTCTCGGCAAAGAACCTGCCGTTCCTGTTTTAATTAGTCTTACCAGTAAAGATGAGAGTTTAGCTGAGATCCTGCGAGATATTGATTATCAAGCCGGGAGAAAAGCAGACATCCATGTTTATCCTAACAGTCAGGTTGTTGAATTACGCTATGCCAAAATTTATTCGTAGTATTTTTATAGCTTGTGTGGCCCTCTTGGTTGCTTGTTCTTCTTCAACCAAAAATGTGCCGCCCGGGGATACAACCTCCCTGAAAGGTTTGAAAGCCATGGTGAACACCAAGCGCTCCAAAGCCACCAAACAAACTATGAATAAGATGCGTGAAATGGCTTTGAAAGAAACAGCCCTTAGTGTAGGTGCCCAATCTGGCTTAGCTTGGCGCGCCAGAGTTATTGATGATCAACTGACCAAGCAGGCACGTCATTTGGATACAGTTTACGATTTCAATTCATTGATTCTGGAACATAATATTTTACCACCAGTTTTGCTGGAGGGACGAAATACGTTAAATTTGGCAGATACGCAAACGATTCGCATTTCTGACCGAACTTATAAAGTTGCCAAACAAGCTCAATTTGTTACCACACCTCCTACTTGGAGACAGTATTTGTGGATGGACTACAAGGTACCTGAAAGACCTGATATCTCCCTTCTACCCAAAACCAAAGTCGAGAAACAGCTCTGGTGTTACTATGTGGAAAAAGGATGGCAAAACGGGATCGAGCAAGCCTCTACTATTCTCGAAGAAAGTATTGCCCGCATTAAGGAAGATTATATTGGCATGATTCTTTATCGTAAATTACTAGCTATGAACATGGTTTCGCCTCCCTTCGTCTCTCACACTGACTTAGGAGTAACTGGAGACTCCTCAGAAATTCATATTGATGACCGCGTGTTACGAATCACAGCCTTACCTGCGCTGAATATTAACGCCAATGAATGGCGAGCTGCTGTTACAAAAGATGAAAATGCGTTAGAACAATTTAAAAATATGGAAAAATTGGCACAAAGCACTAAAATTATTATTACGAATAAAGCATGGCAACCTGTGATTGCCCCGGTTAATTTAGCCAAGTAAGATCTTATGAGTAATATTAATTTAATGCCAGATGAACCAACCCGTTTTTCTCCAGTCTTTATGGATAAAATGTTGGAGCATGCAGAAAGTCTTAATGCGTCCGATATTACCATCCAAACTGGCGAGCCTATTTTTGCAGAAGTATATGGACGGTTACTCAAGATTACTAATCGTCGTCTTTCCAATACCGAGCTCGGCGATTTAATTAACTCCATATACGGCCCCAATGCGACTACTCAACTCTTGTCTGGTAAAGATATTGATACACACTATGAATTCCGTCCTAACCGTGGTGTTCGCTATCGTTATAGGGTCAATGCAACCTCCTGTTTGGTTGAAGGACATGATGCTATCCAAATAACGCTAAGAACTATCCCCACTACCCCGCCAAAATTAGAAACGATGGGTTTACCAGAGAATATCGTTGAAGCCATTGCACCTCAAGAAGGGATTGTATTTATAACCGGTGCAACCGGCTCGGGCAAATCTACCCTGCTTGCTTCCATCATTCGCGATCTTATCGAGAAAGAAGACTCTAATCGTAAAGTCTTAACTTATGAAGCACCTATTGAATTCGTTTATGATGAAATTGAAACCATTTCGGCTGTAGTTAGTCAGTCAGAAATTCCTCGCCATTTACCCGATTTTGCTGACGGCGTTCGCAATGCGTTACGGCGCAAACCGCGTTTAATCATGGTGGGTGAGTGCCGTGATGCCGAGACAATTAGTGCTGCACTTGAGGCCGCACTGACTGGCCATCCTGTTTATACAACACTACATACCTCCGGTGTGGCTGAAACAATGCGACGTTTAGTGACCTCTTTCTCTGGAGAAGAACGCCTAGGGCGAACAATCGATATCTTAGAGACTATTAGACTTTGTATTTGGCAAAAATTAGTACCAACCATTGATGGCAAACGGGTTGCCCTACGCGAATATCTGGTGTTTGATGAGGAAGCACGAGATATTTTACTGGAAGGTGAT
>NZ_CALJ01000296.1 GCF_000308315.1 Legionella tunisiensis
CCTTGGATGCCCTCACTCGTGAAACCTTACAAAAACGAGATTATTGAACTCAAACAAAAACTCAATAAAACAATTATTTTTGTAACCCATGATATTAATGAGGCCTTTCGGTTAGCAGACCGAATTGCCATCATGCACGAGGGAAATCTTGAACAAATTGGAACAAAGGAAGACGTCTTGGCTCAGCCTGCAACGGAATTTGTTAGACAATTACTTAATAATAAAATAAATCAATAATATGGGCTATTTGGATTTCATAACAACGTCTCTACCTGAATTACAAATCAAGCTAGTTGAGCATATTTCTATCTCTATATCGGCCATGTTTATAGCTATTCTTTTAGGTATCGGTTTTGGGATCCTTATGACTCGATTACCCAAATTAAGAAATATCGGGCTAGGCCTAACGAATATATTTCAAACAATCCCCAGCATTGCCTTGCTTGGTTTTTTAATTCCTTTTGTTGGAATAGGCATCACACCAACCCTTATTGCCCTGATTATTTATGCGTTATTACCGATAACAAGTAATACCTATACCGGCTTAAAAGGGGTTTCCCCCAACTATCTTCATGTGGCTGATAGTTTGGGATTTACTCATTGGCAACGGCTATACATGATTGAACTTCCCCTCGCACTTCCTGTGATTATGAATGGCATTAGAATTTCTATGGCCATGACAATCAGTATAACTACTATCGCTGCCTTTATAGGGGCTGGAGGCTTGGGAGATTTTATTACACAAGGATTATCCTTAAATGATCCAAAGCTCATTTTATTAGGCGCAATTCCTACTGCCCTACTTGCCTTGACGGCTGATTATATCCTTGCAACTCTAACCCTTTTATTATCGCGTCGTCATCGATTAGGATTGCGATTTAAAAAACAAAAATTATTTTAGTAAGTCTTCTCATTTCAATACCAATCACTGTAATCACCAATGATTTGTTCACTGCTCATCGAGCAAATGACTCCATTGTCATAGGTACCAAAGATTTTACTGAACAGTATCTATTAGGCGAGCTCATGGCGGAATTACTTGAAGCAAAAACTGATTTGCAGGTTATCCGTAAATTTAATCTTGGCTCAACCACTATTTTACACAAGGCTTTACTTGCCGGCCAAATAGATATTTATCCCGAATATACTGGAACAGCCTATCTTGTCATATTGAAACAAAATCAAATTAAAAAGCCCCAACAGACTTACCAATTCGTTCGTAAAACTTACCTCAAAAAGTATAATTTGGTTTGGTTAGCACCTTTTGGCTTTAATAATGCGGAATCATTAGCAGTAAAAGAACAATTTGCACAGCAACATCATTTAGTGAATTTGAGTGATTTGGAGACGATTGCTGGCCAACTTCATCTGGCCGCCCCCGCAGAATTTCTCAAACGTGAGGATGGTTTACTCGGCCTGACTCGCACTTATGGCTTTAGGTTTAAAAAGATAGTACAAATGCAGCCAGATCTCGTGTATCAAGCTATACAAAATAATCAGGTACAAGCGATCGAAGCATTCACTACCGATGGAAGAATTGCCAGCTACAGGTTGCGCCTGTTAAGAGACAATAAACATTTTTATCCTCCTTACTATGCTGCCCCCATTATTCGTCATGCCATTTTGACAAAATATCCTCAAATCTCTCTAGAGTTAAAAGCGTTACAAGGCGCACTTGACGATAAAACCATGCGACATTTAAATTATCTGGTAGATGTGAAGAAAATAAATCCACAAAAAGTCGCCCATGATTTTTTAGTGGCGCAAAAACTCATTTAAAATTCAAACCGCCGTGAAGCCTCAGCTCCTCACACTAGATGAAAGCTAATCCATCGTTAATGGTGAAATTGCTTTTCCACACACCTTACGCAGTGCATTAGATAGTTGACGTAATCTGGGTAACTCTTCTTCACTGATATGATATTCTTTTGCCAGTCTGGCAGGTTCAGTGAAGCTTAACCAAACCTGGCCGAAACTATCTTCGGTCGCCATGATACGAAGGGGTAAGTCCAAAGCGAAAGCAGGATTGGTTTGCATAAGCAACGTACCTTTCGCAGGATTGCCTACAATTAATACTTCTGTGTTTGGAAGCTTTTCGCCGACTTTTTTGCCTCTTCACTGTGAGAGATTTGGGCAAAAACTGTACCTCCTTGAGCCTGAATAATACGCCTTACCCGTTCTAATGTTGTAGATACTGCATAAGGACTTTGCAACGTTTCAGACCATGCAGCTCCCTGAATGAGCGGACCCAATTTAGGATCGAAAGACGCTGCAATTTTTCGCGCCAAGATATCTAAATCCAGCAAGTTGTCTTTATTGGCTAATAGAGTTACACAAACTAACTCCGAAGCATCCGTAAATCGACTTAAAAAGGAAGAATAGCCAGGGATATTTCCTTTAATTTCCATTAAGCCCTTATGACCTGGAAAAAACCAACCACCATTGCCTGGTATAATCTCACCATCGTTCAACGCGACAGGATTGTATATAAAGTTTTTACTGTCTGGATCTTTTAACAGAATACCACCAGCAAGCCCTATATCCCAAAGACTAATATCCTCCGCCGAAGCGACAATACCGCTGTCGGCGTAAGTAGCAGCCCAGGTCAGTTGTGGACTCGGCGCAAGCGCTCCATTATTGTCAACATAACCTATAGCTAGCTCAGTAGGATTAATAAAAATAGGGTTTTGCAGAAATTGCTGATGCTTAAATGGTACAGAACCATTATTAATTTCATTTTGTATCGTAGCCACATTGGATACAAAAAAGTATGTTTTAGCCCCATGCGCTCGATTTGATTTTTAGTTACGTAGTCTTGGTAAGAAATTCCACTGGCGTTTTCAACAATCTTGCCTAATAAATAATGGTCGGTAGCGCTGGGATTCATTTTAGAACCTGGTGAAAATAGCAAGGGCTTCTTACCCAGTAACTGCATAAAATCAGTCAAGGAATAGTCTTTACTGAAATCAAAAGATTCGTCACTATAACTTGGCAAACCGGAGCTATGCATTATTAAATGGCGAATCGTTATAGTGGACCATGTCTGAGGAAGATCAGAAAAATAAGTTGTAATAGCATCTTCGAGTTTAAGCTTACCTTCCTCTTTAAGCTGTAGTATTGCTACTGCTGTAAAGGCATTACTAAGTTGCCCTACATTAAACACTGTATTCGAAGCAACTAGACGTTTTTTCTCTCTGTCAGCCAATCCATACCCTACTACACGCGTAATGTAAGGTGCTTGGACAATGGCCAGAGCCATACCGGGTACATTATTATCCTGCATATATTGTATAATGAGATCGTCAATGGACTGTCCCTTATAGAAAGTGTGATAATCCCCACGTCCCGTAGAGTTTAATTGCTCTTTTGTCATAACGTACTCCCTGTAAAAGCATCGTTAAAAGCTCCTCCGAACGTTGGTTCGACTGGGGCCGTTTATAAAACCTTAAATCATATTTTGAAACCCAACAATAAAAGCAGCCCACACCCCCACTAAAATGTGAGAAATACTTACTCCAATTAAAGAGTTCTGTCGCGCATATAACCACCCCCAAAAAATACCTGGAATAAAGGTAGAAAGTGCAAATCCCAGAGACGTATGTGAATGGACACTTGCAAACAGAAGATTAGAAATAATAATAGCCTTCCATTTTATTGAGGTTTGGGTACCGTCCAGCAAATTTTGTAATGAAGACTGAATACACCCTCTAGTAATAAATTCTTGCACTGGGCAAAAAATTATATATAGAAACATAAAGAGAAAATAAGAATACCAGTTAAATATCGCTCCATTTTTAAATGGAGCAGTATGGTCAAATAAAGGAAAATGACTCAAAGAAGTAATATGAGTTATCAAAAACCATTTAAGAAGTACAATCACGATGAGAACAGGGAGGGTAAATAGTATCCCTTCGAAAAAATTTTTTGCTGCATGCTTGCGAGTGATACCGTAAAAACTATAGGGATTACCACTTTTTTAACTACCGAAAACGCAACGAGAGTAAAGATAACAATGATTATCAAGCTCGGCAGTGTAGTGCTTGAAAAATACCCTTCACTCTTTTCAATTAAACTTAAAGATAAAGCATAGAGAGATAGCAGAATGAGCACTCTAATAAAGAAAATACTCATGACATATTTATTTTGCAGCGCTTTTACAGTGACTTCATTGGTATACCGCAGACGATTAGCGATTTTACGATTCAACGCATTGGCCATTTTATTAAGCAAAGAGGCCAGTTGAGGGTTTTTCCTTAATTTATCAAAATCAAATTTATATAATATACAGGGAGTTAAAGTAATCACTGACGCAGAGCGAGGTTCCCTATCGATAAGAGCCATTTCCCCTATGCTCTCCCCCTCTGTTAATTCAGCAATGATATGTGTTTTTACTCCAGAATTTTTACTATAGCCACCTTCCCCTTATCCAGATAGTAAAAACTGGACTCCTGCGAGCCTTCTTTAATGAAAGAGCTATTTTCTTCAAGCTGAATCCGTTCTGCTGCGTTAATCAGTTCCTGTAACTCATCCTGATTTAAATCAGAAAAAACACTTTGCTTAGCTAGGGTTATCATTAGTTGTCTTTGAGGTAGCTTGTTTATCTATTATAGTCATTAAGTGTATTTTTATTTCTAATCATGATTAATTTTCCTCTATAGGCATAAGTCCAACATACCATGGACATCACCATAATTTATCGGTAACTATTTTGGTATGACACGACATCACTACATCGTAGATATTCATATCATAGAAATACGACCATTTCTCTTTTTAGCAAATCATCCTGCTCCATTACACGTTCGCTTTGCCATCATGACATCCAAATTAACAATAATTAGCATAGCAATATTCTTTAATTTGTTAATTAAGAATCGGATTTTAATTGGTTCCTTGAAGACGCTACGAGGCAACTCAAATAATAAAAGCTGTAATCAAAGTAGATACATTGGTTGCACTCAAGGAATAAATAATTTTTCTCAAGTGAAGCGATGACTTGCCAGCGACTTGTAACAGGACTATATTTTTTACCTCTCTCTTTAAAACAGTAAAACATGACTAAAATTGCACTTTATCTGGCAGGCGGTGGAGCTCGAGGAGCCTATCAAGCTGGAGCTCTCAAAGCGATTAGTACAATTACAAATGCAAAAAAATTCCTTTTAACATACTCACCGGAGCTAGTGTTGGCAGTATTAATACTGCTGTGTTAGCTGAAAATGCACTCGATTTTTCTGCCAGTGCCAGTAAGTTAAGTGAATTATGGGGGGATATTACTTGTCCACAAATTTTTAAAACCAGTAATTATGCACTCAGTAAAACAGCCATGCGTAACATGAGTAGCATGTTTTTTAAGCAACGTCTCTTAGGACATATTCTTGATACAACTCCCTTGCGAGGTTTTCTCAAAAGAGTCATCAATTTTGAGGACGTGAACGGTGCTATTAAAAATAAACACCTAGAAACACTTGAGATCATCAGCAACTGTTATGAAACTCAAAAAACCATCTCCTTCTATCAACATCATTCAGAAGATTTTGAAGATTGGGATCATCCACTGCATATTAGTCAACGGATTCATCTGGACATGGAATATTTTCTGGCATCTACCGCACTCCCCCTGTTCTTTCCACCTTCAAAAATAGATGGCTTTCATTATGGAGATGGTCATTTAGGACTAGAGGCTCCTCTGCGTGGCGCAATCCATTGCCAAGCAGATAAAATCTTAGTCATTGGAAATCGACAATTAAGGAAAGGGACTCCTGAAAAATACGGGATGGTGACATTGATTTCTCACGTGTTTTAGGGGGAATGATTAACGGCTTATTTTTAGATAACCTTGATCGTGATATTGAGATGATTAACCATATGAACAATATTGCCAGCTTAGTGCCACCGGAAAAGCAACAGCAATCATCTTGGCGAACCGTTCAAATTTTACATTTGCGGCCCAGTGTAGATATAGCAACTATTGCTCAATCTCATTACAACAGCATCCCACTGTTATTACGTCTACTGCTTAATTTTCTTGGTGCAAAACGCCACTCTGGTGATCTACTAAGCTTTCTTTTATTCGAAAGAGAATTCACCCGAGCATTAATCAAACTAGGCTTTGACGATACAATGGCAATGCAAGACTCTGTTTCAGCCTTTTTTAATGTCTAAATTAGACAATCTAACTATTCTGACTGCTGATTTAAATTGCAGCTGTATATCGCGCGCCATCGTCAAATCTGCTTTTTAACTCCGCAAGGTTTCTTGCTGGTTGGAATAAAGTGGCCTGTGTCTTTGAAAACTCAGGTTGAACAGGCATCATTTGGGAGAGCTGTAAAAGCCTGCAATAATGGGCGGTCAGCAACATGCTCTCTTCAAGATTTAAATTATTTTCTTTATACCATCTTATTAATGCATTTGTGTAATCAGTACAATTTAATTGATAGCCACTGGGTAAAAACTTTCCTAAATGAGGCGTCGCTTTTAACATTGTCCTGAAGAATTCGGTGATTTCTTTCTGAAACGCCTCATGCCCAGGTATATTAATGTCAGATACCATATCCAAAGAACAAACATGGTTCCCTCTTTGATGCTGAGTAATAGATACGCCTCCATTCGTACCCTGCAGATAGCGTAAATACATTCCTGCTACAATAGGATAATCACCTTTCTTGCTGTACTCGTGTAATGTCGTAAATACCTTTTCTAAGGCTATGACTATTTCATGGTGATCTTGGCTTACTTCAAATAACAAACCAGTATCTTCCACATTCCGTGGATAACCCGTCTGATGATGGACTGAATCATACCAACGTGAAATAGACGCTTCATTTTTGCTACCAATCACAAGAGGAAGCACAACATATTGTGCGAAAAACGGAATCCAGGAAGGATATCGGCATAGAAATTCACTTACGTGCAAGAAATCATAAATCCTGGTTTCCATTTCTTGCCGCACATGCGTTAAGGGAGTACGGGCATTTCGATCCAAACATGTTTTCTCTACAGGACGCCAACGATATACACAGACATTTTTATAAGTGCGATTTGTCAACTCATCAGATTGATAGGTAGGCATAAGATAAATACTAGTGTAAGGATCACGTTCTAATAAACCCTGCTTAATTTCTTCAATTAATTGAGCGACGTTCATAATTTCTCTGACACATTCTAATTTTTTGGCTTCAGTACATTGAATTTCAGCGCTTAACACAAAACCAAACAATCCTTGATGACCTGAGCAAATTGTTTCAAAATCAGGATGAGTATTATCAATCGTCACAATTTCACCATTGGGAAGACAAAGCGTCATCGATTTGATAAGACCAGATACACCCGGTTGGTCTTTTCCAGTGCCAATGCCGCTGTTAGCAACTAAACCAATAAACGAAATGTATGGATTTAACGATGAGGTGGGTAAAGTAAGGTTATATCGCTCATAAAGCTGTTCGTTTATTTCACCAACTTGCATACTTGCGCCAATCACAACGATTTGATTACTCATATCAACAGCTTTAATTTCAGTAAATTCTTTTCCTACTAAACGGATAATAATGTCGGCATCTTCTACACCATGCACCGAATAGGATTCGCTGTATTTTTTTCTCGACCTCCGGCCGCAGGTCTCACTAATATACGTTGAGAAGGATCTTTCTTTTTATTTAAAGCGGTAATGAATTTCAGGACGCTGCTTAATGATTCAGTGTCACCAACATCTAACACTAAGGCATTTTTGTTTCGTCTAAATTTCGAATAGTTTGTCCATCCAGTGGATGGTTTAATTTTTAACTTATTTAAGTGAATAAAACGAATCAACTCTACACGTTCTCTTGGAGAAAAAGTCACCTCACACCTCATTTAATTTTGCTTAAATGGTTAATATTTAATCAAAATGACTGATTAGTTTAAAGAGAATTGTTTTCTAAGCAAGATTCCAATTTGGAATGACTATCAGAATAACCCGTATTATAATCGCATCTGCTAAAATGCTGTCCTTTTCGAGTTTCAATTAGCAAATAGCCTAAACTGTTGGAAAGGGGATGTTTGGGAAGACCGTGTTTAAATGGCGCGCTCGGAGGGACTCGAACCCCCGACACCTTGGTTCGAAGCCAATTTGATCAAGAGAAATTATAAATAAAATCAGTAACTTGCGATGTAACAAATCTGCCAATTACTGTCCACACTCGCCTGAAACAACTGTAGTTATACTACACTTTGTTACAAATCTGCTACAGTAAACTCTTATAGTCTTCCTGATGTTTGTCATGTGGAACTTTTAAAAACTCTAATTATATAAGGCTTTACAATTTGAGTGCGGAAATGACTTCATCCTTCTAAAAAGCAAAAAATGCAAAGTATGTGATTGAAGCCATAATTATTCCAGTAGAAAACAAATAAAAGGGATAGTAATTATTTATAGCAAGGGATTTAGGTGGCAATTACAGATAAAACAATAAAATTATTATGGTCAAATGCTGCTGGTATTTGTTCATTTACTGATTGTGATGAACGATTAACAGGAGCTAATCCTGCGCCTTACACATTAGGTGAAATGGCACATATAAAGGGAAAGAAACCTAGTTCAAACCGCTATGATAAGGCACAGTCGGATACAGAAAGAGATAGTTATGAAAATCTGATTCTACTTTGCCCAACTCATCATGAACTTATTGATAAGCGGGAGAATGAAGCAATCTATACAGTGGAATACCTTCATGCAATGAAGGTTAAACATGAAGACAAAATAAATAGATGGAATTTTCCAAAATATGATAGTTTAGAGCAGTTAAGAGAGCAGCTTGCAATATATATAGCGGAGAATAATATATCGTGGGAACAGTATGGGCCTGCTTCAGATATTGCTCGTAGAAATCCGAATAACGATGAATTTTATAATTTGTGGAATTTTGAAAAGCTTTCGACAATTGTTCCTAACAATAGGAAAATATTGAAACTACTCAATGAAAATAGAAATTTGTTTTCAAGAGCAGATCAGCGAGTTGTTAGTAAGTTTTTAAAACATGTGGAAAGCTACGAAAAATGGATCAATGATGAAATACCATACGAAGCTGTTTTACGTTTTCCAAAAGAGTTTGAACAATTAATTTTGGGAGATTGATATGCCAGCACATAATGAAGATTATCCTTGGATGAACTATTATGGAAATTACAATTTCTTTGAAGAAGGAATGCAAGCACATACTAATGTTGAAACAATAACAAAAGTTAATCCTAGCCTTTATGAAATTAAATTGACTGACGGCAGGGTTATTAAAACGTTTATATGTGAATGTTATTCCTTTAGCATTACAGAGTACCAAGAATTATGTGAGCGCTTGGGTGAAATAAACGCAGTAATTATAAACTCTAACTGGTGCAGTTATACATTAGAGGTAAAACGTCATTGCATGAATGAAAATGTTGGGATATATGATATACGTGGATTCATGGCGGCGATAAATATGAAAAATTATTGGCAGTATCTCACTGAATCTGAGAAAGAAAAATTTAAAGAAAAAGGCTGGGATTGTGTTTTAAAATGAAGATCTATGGATTCGGATCTTATTTTTCTGGTTCAAAATCATATAAAGATATCGATATTCTCATAGTTCATGATTTAAGTGATTATCAGTCTTGCACGCGTGCAATTAAATGCAAGAGATCAATTTTAAAAGAAATTGCTAAATCTAATGTGACTATTTTATCCAAATCAGAAGAGCTGGATTTTGACTTTATTTCTAGATCAGGTGCAGTTCTGTTATGTGAAATTGATGAAGATAGTATTGAAAATCTAGTATATATGGTGAAAATGTTTAAAAACAAACTCTAAT
>NZ_CALJ01000295.1 GCF_000308315.1 Legionella tunisiensis
TGGGGTATGCACCTGGCATGTTGTGGATTTTAGTCGGGGTCGTCTTAGCTGGCGCCGTACAAGATTTCTTTATTTTAGTTATTTCCATGCGCCGCGATGGCCGCTCGCTGGGCACATTAATACGTACAGAGTTGGGCTGGTTACCTGGTGTTGTAGCACAGTGTGCAACGTTTATGATTATGGTCATCATTTTAGCTGTTCTTGCCCTGATTGTTGTGAAAGCACTCACTAATAGTCCATGGAGCTTGTTTACAGTAGCAGCAACAGTACCCATTGGTCTCTTTATGGGAATTTATTTACGCTATCTGCGTCCAGGACGTGTGACTGAGGTCTCTATCCTGGGATTTTTGTTACTTCTTTTAGCAATACTATTCGGACGCCAGATTAGCGAAAGTACGTTATGGGCACCTTATTTTACAGCAAGTGCCGAAGAGCTGGTATGGTTGTTAACAGGCTATGGTTTTATCGCTGCCGTGTTGCCGGTATGGCTTCTTCTAGCACCAAGAGATTATTTATCCACCTTCTTGAAAATTGGTACCATGCTGGCATTAGCCTTGGCTATTCTACTCGTCGCACCTACACTCAAAATGCCAGCCTGGACTCCTTTTATCAATGGCACAGGGCCAGTATGGGCAGGAGGATTATTTCCATTTTTGTTTATCACTATTGCTTGTGGAGCAATATCGGGTTTTCACTCGTTAATTGCCTCTGGCACCACACCCAAAATGATAGCCAATGAAACTGATGCACGGTTTATTGGTTATGGCGGTATGCTCATGGAGTCTTTCGTTGCGATCATGGCACTTATTACCGCATGCTGTTTAGAGCCTGGCGTTTATTTTGCAATCAATAGCCCGCCAGCTTTAATTGGAACTACCGCTCAGCAAGCAGCAGAAACCATTTCACAATGGGGATTTACTTTAACACCCGAAATGTTAACAGCAACGGCAGAAACCATTGGTGAGCAAACGATCTTATCTCGTACAGGAGGCGCACCAACATTAGCCATTGGGATTGCGCAAATTTTCTCTCAGCTCTTTGAAAACAAGGCCATGCTCGCATTTTGGTATCATTTTGCCATCTTGTTTGAAGCTTTATTTATTTTGACTGCTGTGGATGCCGGAACACGAGCAGGCCGTTTTATGCTGCAAGATTTGTTGGGAACCCTTTTCCCCACTATGCGGCATACTGAATCTTGGCCAGCCAATATATTGGCTACAGGAATTTGCGTCAGTATGTGGGGCTATTTTCTTTATCAAGGCGTTATCGATCCTTTGGGAGGAATTAATACCTTATGGCCTTTATTTGGCATAGCTAATCAAATGCTCGCTGCGATAGCACTCATTCTTGCTACAGTAGTCCTGGTAAAAAGAAAAAAGGAGTGCTTTATTGCGGTAACCTTAGCACCCACCGTTTGGCTGCTGAGTTGCACACTCACTGCCAGTTGGCAAAAAGCCTTTTCAAGCAACCCCAAACTTGGTTTCTTGGCTCATGCTAACCTCTACCAGCAAGCATTAGAGAAAGAAATAATACTTGTACCAGCAAAAAATTTAGCGCAAATGCGTCAAATACTATTCAATGATTATGTCGATGCGACATTGACTATAGGGTTTGCGATTGTCGTGCTATTTCTCTTTTTTGGGGGCTTCGGCACATCTACCTGATGTTAAAGAATCGGTTACCACGCGAGAGTCATTTTGAAGATCCAAACATGATGCACCGAGAGCCGCAACCAACTCGTTGTTGTTAAAACCAACATCTCGAGACATGGCCAGGAAGAAATTTCTTTTTAGGTTACTCAATAAATTAAATTCCTAAATTTATTTTATTGAGTCAACCAATATCCAATTTTCATAAAATGCGAAACCGATGTTATGATGGCAAATACATTTTACAAGGATGTAGATAACGATGATCACATTACATAACGTTTCTAAATCCTTTGATGGGAAAAAATCCTACTCAATAAAAACATTACTTTGTCTATTGTTGATAATGAGATCTTAGTCTTGCTAGGGTCATCTGGTAGCGGAAAATCAACCCTTCTCAAATTAATTAATTATTCATTTAAACCCAGTTTGGGCATGATAAAAATTGATGGAAAGCAACTTAAAGACTGCCCTAAAGTCCAGTTGCGCCGCTCAATGGGATTTGTGTTTCAACACATCGGTTTGTTTCCCCACCTGACTGTGGCAAAAAACATCGCTATTCTTATGCGTTTGATAAAAATTCCTAAAGAACAACGCATTAAACGCGTTAATGAATTGTTACAACTGGTTAATCTGGAACCGGAAAAATATTTTAATCGCTACCCTGATGAATTATCGGGTGGGGAGCAGCAACGAGTTGGTGTAGCCCGTGCTTTAGCAACGAATCCTAGTTATATTTTAATGGATGAGCCTTTCGCTGCCTTGGATGCCCTCACTCGTGA
>NZ_CALJ01000294.1 GCF_000308315.1 Legionella tunisiensis
CAAACTGTTACAAAAATGCACGTATAGCGCGCCTACGTCAGGCACATCAAGCATTGCAGCACCTGAAACAAGATATTGACGACGGCAGGAATATAGGCCGCCCTTTATAACCCAATTAAGGTCACAAATCATGCCAAGAGATACTGTATTTAGCAATGAGCTTTTTTGCCTCTACTTATAGATACTGCAAGGAAATTTTTGACGAGTAAAGTCGAAGACCAAGGTCAAAGTTTTTAGATAAACCGGTAGCAGCCAGCGACCTGGATTTAATGCGCAGCTTAAAACTAAAAGACATGGAATTTGTGTTGCCTCCTCGAGGGGAAGAAGATGAGCAGATCAGAGCTTGCTTTACCATCAAACACAAAAATAGTGAAGAGGGTATGATTTGTTCAAATCGCCCCTCGCAAAAAAATGAAATACGTGGTGCACTGTTGCGACAACGTTTATTGGAATTGAAAAGAAAGAATAGCGATCTTACACTTTATAATGCAATGCAACAGCTCTTCAAACCTCAAGATATTGAAACCTTCGATATTTTTCGAGGCTTCACTACTAGTATGATGTTTGAACACGCTAGTAATTTAGATAAGCAATTAACTGCAGCGCTTGCCAAAAAAATCATTCAATACATAAAGAACCATGAAGAGGCCACAGCGGAAGAAATTATCGCCTACGTCGGACCATTAGTTGCTGGAACACGAGATGGGCTAGAGTTACTAGAAGACACCCTGCGAAGTGATACCGATAACACCAAAGCATTGGGAAATGTTTTGTTCGCAGTGAAATCAGGCACTTTAATGGTGAATGGCCAAACTCCTGATGAAGCATACGTGATAGGCGAATACCTGATTCATGGTGGTCGAATTAAGTTTGATTTAAGTGAACTTAGCCCAACACAGCAAGAACAATTTTTTGCTTTTATAACCAATGGGCAAGCCAGCCCCCGCGCTTTTGCCACTCATCGCGCTGGTGGTACAGATGCAAATAACAGTCCGGCAGAAACCAAATCGGGCTTATTTGGAGCAATTATTGATGCCTTCCGGGCTTTGTCGGGTTATCCCAAACATTATGGCATCCATTTGCCAGTTGGCGGCAATCAGACAGTAACTCGAGCCGGCGAATGCGTAGTCTCTGGTTTAGGTCAGACACCTGATGAATCAGGTGAATGGGGCCACATGTATTTGCACAAAGATACCAACCTAGTCCTAGTCGGTATTGAAGGAAGCGCTCCAGGCAAGAAAAACAAGCGAACAGGTGAAGCACATAGCTGGACGGGGGGAAGTGGTACAATATCTCCTTTCTGGGAGTGGAAAATTAATTCTAAAAATTTGCGTACACAACAAGAGTATGCAGAGAAAACTCCACTCACTACGGCTGAAAAAAACAATTGGGCAACAGTGAAGATTTCTTCTGAGCAATTTCCTGTCATGATGGAGGCGGCTAAAAATTTAGCAACGCAAAGTTATCTGGATTTGGTTAGAGAAATACCGAGTAATGCACAGCCCGCAGAAAAAAATCGTATGGAAAAAATGCAGGCTTGGGCAAAAGCAACCAAACGAGGGAATGAAACATCATTATTGACAAAACTCTTTGGTATCCTATTGTTTGTAGTAGGCGTTGTTCTCACGATTGAACCAATTCCTGGTGTAGCACAAGCTGCTGGTAGCTGGCTGATGGCTCTCGGATGGAGTATGGCAGGTTTGGGGTTGTTACTGTTGGTCTCGGCTCTATCCAGGATCCGGCAAAACCCAAAGCACTTTATGAAAAAGTTTGGAGGCAATGCCACCAGTTGTAGAAAAAGTGATGCCACCGGTTATTCCACTTGATGAAGGAGCTGATAAGGGTTCACAAGTTACTATTGAACGTCACCCAAGTGAAGATACTTTGTTGCCGGCTCGCCATGATCTTGATGGCTTTCGAGAACAAGAGGTAGCTATAGGAAGAATTTCTAACCCTAACGGAGAGCATGTCGCAGTACAATATGTTGACAGTGTCCCGACGACATCTATGCCTATGCCTAGGCCTCTTCGCGATAGTGTAGATGAACAGAAGAAAATGGAAGTATTGCCAACAGTCACAACGGGGATAATCAGCACTCAGTAATTTATGGAGTAGTAGAATGGTCAAAAAATCGTTTTTTGATAAAGACACGCAAGGACAGCATGCCTACGACAAACTGTTACAAAAAATGAAATCAAGGCGCGCAATGCGCGCCTTGCTGACGCACATCAGGCTCTGGAACAATTGCAGCAAGATATTGATGCTCGCAAGAAAAAGTTACACGAGATCTTCGCCTTTTTAGAAGCAAAGAAAGCACTGTATCAACAACTGACGGAAAAATATCAACAGAAACCCTTACCAACCTTGGCTACAAGGCTTAATAATCTCAAACAGGCGATTGATGATTTGGTTAGCAAGATTGAGAAAACACAACCTAAAAAAGTGATTAATGATCTAAGTGCCCGCTACAAAGCACTAAAAACCGAATTAGCCGAAAAAGAAGCTGTATTGCATAAAGCTGAAACCACAAAGCCCGCTCAGGATGAGAACAACGCTGATTGATAAGCTTAATTAATCGCTTACACACTGCAATTAGCTTGTTTTTAACCAATATGCTATAACTTCTGATGAATACTTAACGCAGGGAGCAAAGTATGAAATCCTGTTTATCATTCTCTGTTTTGATTCTGGGTGCTTGTTTTGCTTTCAATAGCCAAGCCGCAACTGGCTTAGAGATTCAAGGTAAACAAGCCAAGCGTATTTATAATTCACTGACAGGCCCTAAAGTGCATGAAGAAGGAGCCGCTGGTCATTTGTATCGACAAGGTAAGAGTATTCTTTGCCGCTATACCAACGCTGATATCACGAAACATGGAAAAAATGTTCCCCGTAATGCAGCCTGCCGTTATGCCTGCACCATTAAATTTAATCATAACGGACTCGCATCACCAGGGAAAAATCCTTATCAAAAACAAGTAAAGCCGTAACTCAGGGAAGACAATTTACCCCTGATTACCGCGTCGCAAAAAGCACTGATGTCATTTACGCGTAGGCGGAAATCTATTTCTCAAACTACTTCTGGATTTGATTTCCCGCCTGCGCGGGGGAAAGACAGGAATTTAAATCAAATTAACTAGTTTTATTTGTAGATACCACTGAATTCGTCTTACTAAAATTTGAACCCAGAGCCAAAGGATTATGAATCCTACTAGCCACTTTCTGCACGGCATCCAGTCTATCTTCAATTTTAGTGCAAATTTAATACAAATAGAAGAAACAAGAAGCTTTCTCTGCTTATTTATGCCATAATCACCGTTCGCTAAGTTTAGTCTGGTTTTTTATGCGACTGTGCAAACAATTTTTTCTCTTGCTTCTGCTTGGTTACCATGCTTTTGTGCATGCAAACGTCAATCAATATTTTGAAAACATTAAAACAGATCCCAATGCGCTTTATGCTTTTCTAAGAGCCATGCCCAAAGGAGGCGAATTACATTATCATCTCGCGGGTGGCGCCTATCCGGAAACCATGCTTGCTCTCGCTAGCCAAGGAGATTATTGCCTGGATAAACTATCTTTGGGAATAAGTAAAACAACAGAGCGTTGTCTAGGCGTTAAAAGTGCTGAATTATTACACCAACCCGCTCTATACAATCGCGTAATTCGTGCCTGGTCCCTGAAGGACTTCATACCTGGGGAAGAATCAGGACACGATCATTTTTTTGCTAGTTTTTACAAATTCATGCCACTTGTTTTTGCTTATAGGCCACAACTTTTAGCTGAAATCATGCAACGCGCCGCAAGCCAGAATGAGCAGTATTTGGAAATCATGATTCTGCCAGATAATGCACAGTCAACGACCTTTGCTCCCAAAAGCATTGGCCCTGCAAATTTTGCAGCAACAAGCCAGCAATTACTTGCTGATCAAGCCTTTCAGAATAATGTTAAACATACCGTTGACGTAGCTCAAGAACTTTTACAAAAAGCGCGTAAGGATTTGGGTTGCGACAAAGCCCCCTTCCAGGATGTTTGTCAATTGACCGTTCGATTTCAATATTATGTTTTGCGTGAGCAAGCTCCAGAAAAAGTGTTTGCCCAAGCCTTAAATGCCTTTACTGCTGCTTCGCAGTCTAAAGAAATTGTAGGGGTTAATTTGGTACAGGCTGAGTCTGCGCCTATTTCTTTACAAAACTATCATAAGCAAATGGAGATTTTTGCGTTTATGCATCAGTTATACCCTAAAGTTCACATCGCTTTGCATGCAGGTGAGTTAGCGCCAGAGGCAGTCTTACCTGAGGACTTGCGTTTTCACATTAATGAAGCAGTTACTTTGGGGCATGCTGAGCGTATAGGCCATGGTGTCGATATCGCGTTTGAAAATAATGCTGAAGCGTTGCTAAAGACAATGGCCAATAAGCAGATTGCCGTTGAAATCAGTCTTACTTCTAACAAAAAACTTCTCAATATTGCCGGAAAAAAGCATCCACTACGCTACTATTTAGCTCACAATGTACCAGTGGTCTTATCTACCGATGATGAGGGAATACTACGTACTGATCTTACCCGCCAATATGTGCAAGCTGTATTAAATCATGGGATTGATTACCCTACCCTGAAAATGATTAGTCGCAACGCGCTCACCTATAGTTTTTTACCCGGTGAGAGCCTATGGGCTGATGCAGCAACAGCAAAACCGGTTGATGCTTGTAAAAACTTGAACAGCCCAGCCTGCCTCGAGTTTGTTGAAAAGAATGAAAAAGCAAGATTACAACAGCAACTGGAAAACAAGCTGGCTGTCTTTGAGAAAAGCTATACCCCTACAAAGCCGATACCCCAATAAAGAGTACTATAACTAGCGTTTGGTACGCCCCGCATAGCTGTGGTGAAAGCAATGATAAAGAATATCGTAAGAGTCATTCTTTCTTAGCAGTGGTTTATATCTTTTAAATTGATAACTCGATCAGCCATTTGAATCGTTTCTATGCGATGGGCAATGACAATTTGAGTAATCTTCAATGATTTTAAAGAACTATTAATGTTTTTTCATTCACTACATCCAGATGACTTGTTGCTTCATCCAAAAATAATATTTTAGGCTTTTTATACAAGGCTCTGGCTAAAAGTATCCTCTGTTTTTGTCCGCTGGATAAAGCTAACCCCATACCTCCAACCAGGGTTTCATATCTCATGGGCAATTGGCATATATCCTCATGGATATACGATAATTTTGCTACATGATAAACTCGTTCCAGATCGATATTCTCATCAAAAAAGAGATGTTATCTAATACTGAACCACTGATTAATGAATCTTCCTGCATGACACTGGCGATTAAATCCCTGTAATTTTTTAATCCATAGTCTTTTATTGGTAGATTATCAATAAAAATTTCACCTTCAGTTTTATTAAGCAGACCCATCATTACCTTTAATAACGTAGATTTACCACAGCCAGAAGGACCAATAATCGCAATTTTCTCGCCCGCCTTCACATTTAAGCTAATATGTTTTAAAACATAATTGTCATTCTGGCTGTATCTAAAAGAAAGGTTTCTTACAGCAAGAGCGCCTTTTATTTGCTCCACACTCCCTGAACCTTTAGCAATCTCCTCTGGCTCATGAAACAAAATATCACTTAGCCTCTCTAACTGAATTGAAATTAATTTATAGTCAAATATATTTTGAATAAGTGCAGAGGTCTTATTAACCAAGAGTAGACGATAAGATAGAAAAGCCATCAACATTCCAATGGAAAGCTTGTTAACCAAAATCAGTCGCGCTCCTACAGACACAACTAAAATATGTTCCATGCTAAATAACAGCTGGCTAACAATACTATAGCTATTATTAATCTTAGCTATTTTAAAATCAGCATTTAAGGAATTAATATATGAATTTCGCCAAACATTGAATCTTACTGATTCTTTTAAAAAAGACTTGATAGACACTATACTTTGTAAAGTTTCTAGGAAAATAGACGATGATCTTGCATGCTGATAGATTGATGTTTCAGTTTGACTTTTGACAACATTGTACGTCATATATCGTATAGTCAAATACATTAATAAAGTAAAAATCACAATACAGGCGAGTAATTGACAATAAATCATCATGACCAATATATTGATTATAATGACTAATCCATCTAAAACGGTGCTAATAAATCTGTACTAATTTTTCTTTGAATCTGATCAATGGACTGGCATTTGGATTGTATATCTCCCTTATGCCTTTTTTCAAAAACTCCAAGGGCAATTTCAATAAATGTTTAACTAAATTTGCTGATAAATTCTCTGTCAAACTCATTGTTAAATAGATTACCATTCTCCCTCGAATATATTCTGTAAAAATTTGAATAAAAATCAATAAGCTAAAAGCAATGGCAATAACATATAAGTTATTTACGTTACTGGAAATAATTACACTATCAGTAACATATTGTATAAAAAGAGGATTTAATAAACTAAAAAACTCAATTGCCAAGGAAATTAACATCAGGAATAAAACATAATGGTTAATTCCTTTAACTGTTTTAACCAAATCATATAAAGAAAGCGTGTTCTTATTCTTAATAGCCTGAAAATCATTGGCTTTCTCAATCTCTAATGCTATGCCTGTAAACGAGTTAGAAATCTCTTCGATTGAACACTGTCGAATACCTAATGCAGGATCATGAATTATGATCGATTTTTTTTGACTTTTTTGAGGACAACAAAATGGTTCATATCCCAATGCAATATCGCCGGTGTTTTTATTTTACTCAACTCTTCCAGCGAAACCTTCAATCCTCGTATCATAAACCCCAAATTTTCCAGTAAATCTTTTATTTGCAATAAATTGATACCACGATTAGAGGGTTGGTTAATTTTTCTAAGAGCGTATAAATCAAGGTGATGGCCCCAAAAATTAGCTATCATGGCAATGCAGGCGTGCCCACACTCGCTAATTTCACTTTGAAAAATAATCGGTAATTTTGCTCTTCTGTTTAATTCAGAAACTTGCTTCTTCATACAAATAGTACCCCATAATAGCTATACAAGGGGTCTAAGATCCATTGCCATATTTTCTTTTTGACCAACGATAACGGCTGAAAAAGTCATACCATGCTGTAGTTTTTTCCGCCCCATAGACTTTAACAGATTGTTTATCCAGTTCAGCAGTAATTTTATAATAAGGCTCACCTATTAATATGGGTTTTTCTTCTTCATCGTCGGTTATAATACTTTGGCTTATTTCCTTTATTGTGGCTTTATAAGTTCCAAAACGTTCATAGGGGTAAGCATCGTATCTAATAATAATCTTATTATCTTTATTCAAAAGTCCGGCTTTTTTACTGGAATAAAGAGTTCAGCTACCAAATCAGAGTCACTTGGAATTATTTTTGCCAACGGTTTAGACAAATTGGTATATTGCCCTTTTTTATAAATAATACTTGAAACGATTCCATCAATTGGTGAGCGAATAGTATAAGATTTCCCCTGCTGATACTTAATTATGTCGATTTCAATTAGATTTTTCCTATTTTCAATCTCCAGCAATTCTTCTTGCTTTTCGTTGTATGTCGCCAATGAGATATAGTGCTTTTCTAATAGCTTTTTTAGCGCATATAAATATTCATTTTTATATTTTATCTCCCTTTTAATAAATTCCTTGTTCTTTTTTAGATTTTTAAATATTTCATGATCTTGGCTCTTATATAAACCAGTATAGGAAGTATCAATCAAAAACAAATTATCCCCTTTCTTGATGTTGTCTCCTTGATGCCGATAACTTTGAATAACGACACCATTTATTTTTGGGTAAACCCGTACTACTCCCTTAGTAGAATCAAGGTAACCAGAAATAATAATTTTCTCAGAAAATTCTGCGAACACGACAAATAAAACGATAAATAACACAAGCCCCATGGAACCAATTGCTATAAACATGTATGAAAGAGGCGTGTTAATTGAGACAAATCCATAATTCTGATTCTTCTTACTCTTGATGACTTCTGATCTAAATAATGTTTTCTCGTTCATTAGATATTCATTCGAAGATTAAAGTGGATTGACTCGTCAAATTGAGTATTCATGCCTTCTAAGCAATTGACTAACTCTTTCTACACGATTTCATTTAAATAAACATGACTTTTGATTTTTTCCTTTTAATTTCATTTACCTGACTAATAAATTGCCTCGTTGATAGTTGTTCCAATCCCTTTCTATACAGAAAAAGCGGGTTTTCATCCGTCAAAAATTGAATCCATGTTTCTAACATATTTATTTCTGGATTAATCTCCTCTATCCAGAGAAATTGTCCTTGCTCATTGATTTCCATAAAATAGAGTTCGTTATCTGTCGAGACTATAAAATCAAAACAGCCAAAAATTATTCCCAAGCATTTCATAAATCTTTTATTCTATGCATAGTATTTTGATCAAGAATATAAGGCTTAGCCTTTAATTCCTGATTAGCAATCCTACGCCAATCAATATTACCCTTCTCATGCTTTTGGGAATCTATTTTGACTGCAACAGTTTTTTCACCAAAACAAGTTACTCTTAATTCAAATTTCTTCTTTATTTCTACTTGGAAAATTCCCGGTACCAGTTGCAATAATTCATCCTCTGGAAGTTGGCTTTCATTTACTCTTGCTGTATACACTGCTCTTATACCATTCTCGTTTTTCCAGTAGTTAGGTAAAAAAGATTTATAAATCACTCCCCTATTTTGGTATTTTTTGTAAATTCTTTTATGTGTAGAGACGAGTTTGACATTATGGTGATTGGAATTCTAAAGCCACACTCTGAGGCTATTTTTAATTGATAGGCTTTTGAGTTTGCTCGCTTTTGTGTATCAAGAGGATTAATCCAAAGAGCATCTGGTGTAATTATCGTAGATAATGATTCAAAAAATGCCAGGTTTTCTTTACGTGCACAGTTACGATCTTCTTCCTGGATTGAATCAGGGATATAGGGGAGTCTTGCTCTACGCCACCACACTATATCGAAGGGATTAGTTTCCAAACTATATGATTCGTCACTTACTCCCAATTCTGGTATCCATTCAAGACCACTATTATTAATATAAATAGTGTTGGTTTGTCTTGAAGGCATATCAGCTGTATACCAAAGAGTGCAGTCATAACCTCTTTTTTCAAGTGCTAATTTGGTTATAATTGCGTGTGCATCATCTGGTTCTGTGGCGATTAATAAATTC
This sequence comes from Legionella tunisiensis, assembly GCF_000308315.1. GTDB lineage: Bacteria > Pseudomonadota > Gammaproteobacteria > Legionellales > Legionellaceae > Tatlockia > Tatlockia tunisiensis. Next base: position 9,197 of record NZ_CALJ01000294.1, read on the forward strand.
ATTCGATTTCCCTATATTAGACTTTTCAATATTACTTATTTCCGTATTTAGATACTGCAAAATGATATTTAAACTAATCCTGACTATGATCGGTTTTAATATCGCAAGAATATGGATAGCAACCAGATATTTCTAACGTATTTTGTTTGCCGCTAAAATTAGAGCCACCTGATACCTTTTCAAGTTCTTCATTACTAATTTCAACTGCTAATCCATAAGTTAAAACCCGCTTTTTCATATCTTCCATTTTCATTCCTTATTGTTATATAAAATTATTGATTTAAATCCATTTAAAAATTATTTAGGCCAATCCAACTTGAGCTGATTCCAACCATTTTTTCCAAGCATCGATATTATTTTCACCAAAATTTTTCCCGCTTATTTTCTTTAAAATAATATAAGCTATCTCATGATTATTAGGTTGCTTAAGTTTCAAGATGGCTAACAGTTTATCCCCTCCTTTTGAATAATAATTTTTATCATCTCGAGATTCTGCTGCCTTTGCTAGTACACTAAGAGCCTTGTTTCTATCTGTCGTTTTGGGAGAGGTCAATAAATCTAAAAAGGTACAACATCAATAGGAGCGATATTTGCTTTAAACATTGTCGCTGCAATAACCCGCATTACATTATTTCGAACACCACTATCTCTATCATTAACATGTACCATTAAGAGGGAAATAATTTCATTAGGATCCTTAAAATGGCCCATCAAAAAAGCAGCAGCAGCGCGCCTTGATGGATCCGGATCGTTATTTAAAGTATCGATGATTAGTCTTTTTCTTTAATAACACCTGCATTAAAAATTTTTAAGTACGGCTTTAATTGAGGATGATGAAATCCACTGACACAATGATAAACGGGGCAGGAAGTATCTTTTATATTTAATTGATTATTAGCCATTAATTGAAACTCAAGATGACTAAAAACAATCATTTTATTAATTAAATCAGATTTTAATTTATAATTTTTTGCGTGTTCCGAATTGATATAACGTAATCTTTCTGATTGATTTTTTGAACGATCTCTATCGTAGTATATTGATGTTTATTTCCAGGGTAAAAATTGTATTAAAATCCACATACAGAAAGCCACCTTCCTTCTTGATTTCATTTAGTAATGAATTCTTTTTTAAAAGAATTTTATCCAAGTCACTATCATTAAACTTTCCATGCATTCTATTCAGTAATAAGCCCTCAATGTCCCCCACTCTCTTGGCGTATTTATTTATTATTTTCTCTGCTTGCTTTGCATCAACCCCATAAATATCGACGATGTTTTTCGCTTCAATTGCAAATGAATATATAAAACCAATGCGAATACTAATATTCTTTTCATTATTATTACCTCATTCGTTATGTACACGTTTGCAATTTAAATCGACGTGATGTTGCATGTTTTGAGTAACTATGTTTTCCATTTCCTTTCTATAATCATTAATTGCGTGATTAAATTGGTTTGGATCCCATCTAAATGCCTTGGACTTATTGATAAGAAAATTAGTAAAGATATCCAACATAGGAAAAGACGAGCTGTATTCTTCTAACCATAGAAATTGGCCTTGTTCATTGACTTCAAGAAATACATAATCTCCTTCCGGAGTAACAATAAAATCAAAAGCACCAAATACTATCCCTAGTGTTTGCATAAATTCACGTATCTTATTCTCTAACTCAATGGGCAACTTATAAGGCTCTATACTCATTTTTCCTTCAGGAATTGCTCGCCAATCGATCTTGCCTTCTGGATGACGTTGAGAGTTTAATTTTGCAGCAACAATATAATCACCAAAACAAGTAATTCTTAACTCATATTTTTTCTTAACTTCTCTCTGAAATATTCCCGGCACAAGTTGTAATAATTTATTGCGCGGCAAATCCAGAAAGTTTATTTTGCTTGTATAAGCGATTTTAATTTTATTTTCTTCAAACCAAAAATTTGCACAAAGAGATTTATAAATAACGCCTTCCTCTTCGTATTTTAATAGAAAATACCGGATATCTTTAGGATCATTCGAACAAAGTGTAGTGGGAATAATCATACCGCATTGAGTGGCAATCTTTAATTGCAGGAGCTTTGAATTTGCTCTAGTTGCCGCTTCTTTTGAATTAACCCACCAAGCCCCTGGAGCCATACAAAAGGTTAATGATTCATAGAATAAATTATTTTCTCTGCTAATAAATTTATGATCTTCAGGATGGGTTATATTTTTGCAACGTGGGGTTTCCGTGCACGTCGCCACCAGAGAACATCGTAATCATTATCTAAAACGCTGCTGTATTTATCAGTACTTTTCCAATGATAACTATCCCCATCAATAAATATGGAATTCTTTTGTTTGCTTGGTTGGTCAGCAGTAAATAAAAGTCTGACGTGATGCCCTATTTTTTCTAAAGCAAGTTTCACAAGAATAGCATGCGTGTCATCAGGTTCTGTGGGAATTAAGAATTTCATTATTTTCTCATAAATAAGAGCTATTACCTACTTAAAGGCCCCAAAAGGGGCCACCGCCCCCGATTACCAGTCAATACTTTGGTCGTACAAAACATCTACACCTTGCCCACTTCCTCCTGTTGCTCTCACCGTTTCTGAATGGGTAGTCGTTGCTGCATACCCTCCAGATACTTTAGCCAACTCATCATTATCTATGGTTTTTGCCAAGGTATAAGCAAAAACCCGTTCTTTGCTCTCTGTCATTTTTCCTCCTCATCATTTAATGAATCCTTTGCTAACGTCATCTGATCTGTTTGTGATAAACCGTTTAAGAAACTCAAGACAATTGCGTCACCTACAGATAATCTCACATTATTATTTATTATTCATATAAGATAATTTTAGAGCAATTAATTATTCGTATTTATTCATTTAATGATCTTTTTTTGCTTTTGTCAATCTTTTATGAATAATATATTTATTAAGAATAGGGAGACCTTTAATGGGTGACAGTACAACGATAAGTAGTAATTTAAAACAGTTGCTAACATTGCATGGAGAATTGTC
>NZ_CALJ01000293.1 GCF_000308315.1 Legionella tunisiensis
CTGATTTAACACTCCCTTATGGTGACGTTGTTGAAGATTATCTGGAACACAAGAAATAAACTTTCTATTGCATGACAAGCCTGGTGCTAGAAATTTGTTTTAGATTTCCAAAATACCTTTGTTTCGTTGAAAATAAGCATCTTGCATTGAACTTTCAACGAAACAAAAATGATTGCCCTTTTTTAACAAAGCCTAAAAAACCATCCGCTTTGGCATCAGGCAATTTTCCGGGACTATGATGGTACAACCATATTTTTTCTTCAATCTTGCAGGGATAGTAACTAATTCGGAATAATGGGCATGAACGCCTGATTTTTTTCTGCTGTTTCACAATCATGAAAAATAATAGTTGCTTCTTCATAGTAATCCAAAAGCTGTTTAGGCGCATATTGCGTATCAGCAGTAAAATAAATTTTGTTTTCCTTGTAGTGCATCAATAAACCATAACAAGGCATTAACTCATAATTACTGACAATATGGATTGATTGTACCAGTTGAAAATTAATGTCATTCCAACAAAATTGCTCTTTTATAGGATGAGTATTAAAAAAGTTTCCAGTGTAGCCTTTTCAGTCTGCAATGTACGTAATCCGCCAGATAATGAGTGTTCCCATAAATCCTTAATAATATTTTCCGAACAGTAGAGATTAGGTTTTGTTTTATAGTTAAGATCAAAAAACGTGTTAATGGCCAACCATTCCAGGCCACCTATATGATCAGCATGTAAATGACTAATATAGACGCTCTTGATATCTGCATAAGTTAAATGTTGTTCATTTAATGAAAAACGGAGATCTCCTCCAGCATCAATAAGCAAAGTATCATTCGCTTTTTGTAAAAGTAGATTGGATTGATAATTATCTTTCCCCACAGTGAATGCTGAACCAGAACCAAGAAACGTTATCTTTAAGGCCATAAATTCTTCCTTTTACTATCGGATAAAATGAAATGGTTATTCCGCTCATTAAATCGCACTATCCTTACTCTTATTATAGAAATTAAATATTCATTTTAGTTTGGCTCGCCTTCCCATTTTTTAGGTACTTCTGTCCTGGCAATAAAAACTTACATTAAATTGATGTACGTTTTCTCCAACTAATTTTTTGATAGAGTGGGCCAGAAGAATACCTGTATTCTCATCAATTACACAAAGATAGCCCCGATCTGTTACCTTTTGTGCTAAAGAAACCTATAAAGCTGAAATAATGTTTTTTAGCCTCACTCTCTACTAAGAGGTGAAAGGAGAGTGCGGACTAAAAAACTCAAAAAATGCTCAGGAAGGTAAATCAATGCAGAGTCGATTTTTGGATCAAAAAAGGCCTTCCCTGTTGAAAATAATTTATCTTTATTATGGAGTGCTAATCTTGAAATCAGCCCATCCTTCGATTATAACTGCCTTTAACAACTCCATCTATATAAGCAACTAAGCTTTAATCAGCTTCATACCACCCAAATAAGGCTGCAATGCACTGGGAATACGAATATTGCCATCCCTGTCTTGGTAATTTTCCATAATCGCTACCAACGTACGGCCAACTGCAAGCCCAGAACCATTTAGAGTGTGCACTAGCTCCATCTCACGGGTTTCTGGGTGCCGATAACGCGCTTTCATACGACGAGCTTGGTAAGCCTCCGTATTGGAACAAGATGAAATTTCTCTATACATACCCTGGCTGGGTAACCATACTTCCAAATCATAGGTTTTAGCAGCGCCAGCTCCCAGATCGCCCGTACAAAGTGCTACAACGCGATAAGGTAATTCCAGCCGCTGCAAAATAACCTCGGCATGATGAGTTAGTTTTTCAAGCGCCTCATAAGAGGTATCAGGAGTAGTAATCCAGACCAGTTCAACTTTTTCAAATTGATGTTGCCGGATCATGCCTTTAGTATCTTTACCATAGGAACCAGCCTCACTACGAAAACAAGGAGAATGGCAAGCATGGCGCAGCGGTAACGATTCTGCAGCTAAAATTGTATCGCGGACAGTATTTGTTACTGGAATTTCAGCAGTCGAAGTGAGGTAATAATCGTCATCGCCCTTCAATTTAAATAAATCGTCTTCAAATTTCGGTAATTGTCCAGTACCCATTAAACTATCAGCATTGACTATATAGGGAACATAAATTTCTTCATAACCATGTTCTTGCGTATGAATATCCAGCATGAATTGAATAAGCGCGCGATGTAATCTGGCAAGCTCAGCTTTCATCACCACAAAACGACTACCGGTAATTTTAGCCGCCAGAGCAAAATCCATCTTAGCTAGCGCTTCACCCAATTCATCGTGCGATTTTACTGCAAAATCGAAAGTAGGCACTGTACCCCAGCGACGGATTTCCTGATTATCTTGTTCATCACGTCCCTCCGGTACAGAGGGGTGTGGTAAATTCGGTAAGCTAAAGAGGAGTGTATCCAGCTGCTTTAATACTTCATCAAGCTCCGCTTTTTTACTCTGTAACTCTTCACCGAGACGATTGACCTCTTCACGCATCGCAGTAATATCTTCACCGCGAGCTTTTACTTGTCCAATCAATTTAGAACGCTGATTACGATCATTTTGTAATGCTTGAGTTGCAACTTGCAACAGCTTTCTTTGTTCTTCAAGAATAACAAATGCTTGCACATCAAAATGAAAACCGCGTTTTTCAGTTGCTCAGCAACATATTGCGGATTATCACGCAACAATTGAGGATCTAACATAGCTCACCTTTCACTCTGGTCGCAGACAATTCGGATTAACTCCACCACGCAAGTTTATCCTGTTTAATTCGATTGATAATAATCCCTTCTGAGTCTTATTGATTTGGAGCCACAAACTCAACTCAACAATCGGCCACAGTAAATCCCTAGTAAAACCATCGCTAATGAACCGATATTATTGAATAATATATTCAATACAACAGCGAGTACTTGGCCATTTTGGTAAAGTACCCAGGTTTCCCAAGCAAAACTGGAAAACGTCGTATAAGCCCCAAGAAAACCAACTACTAATAATAAACGCCAATAGTCCCCTACATCAAATCGTTCTATCAGCAGGATTATTAGAAAACCTGCTAAAAAAGACCCTACACTGTTAACTACCCAGGTACCATAAGGATAGCGCGAACCTAAAACATGTTGCACTATGCTTACAGTAGCAAAACGGGCTACTGCCCCTAAAGCTCCTCCACAGGCTACAGCAAGCATTGGAGCTACCACTGTTATCTCACAATGCCTCGAGTTGATTGATTCAGAGCATCAATCATAGGGATTACTTCAGGACAATCATTTTGCATTATCTCTAATTCTGCAACAGCTTGCTGTACTGTTAATCCTTTGCGGAAAATAATTTTATAGGCACGTCGCAAATGATCAATCGCGGAAGAAGAAAAACCTCGCCGTCTTAAACCAACTGTATTGATTCCACAAGCAGCGGTGGTATGACCAGCAATCATGACATAAGGTAACACATCTTTGGAAACGTAAGTTGCGCGAGCAATAAAAGCATAGGCGCCTATATGGCAAAATTGATGTATAGCAGCATAAGGCCCTATGATGGCAAAATCGTTAACAATGACATGGCCAGATAAGGCTGCATGATTTACCATCGTGGTGCCATTGCCTATCATACAGTCATGACCAATATGGGAATAAGCCATTAAGTAATTACTATTTCCAACACGAGTAACTCCTCCGCCTTTGACCGTACCCCGGCTAATCGTACAATATTCACGGATAACGTTATTATCGCCAATTTCTAAACGGGTGGGTTCGCCTTTATAGGTAATATCCTGCGGTTCATCTCCTACAGAAGCAAATTGAAAAATCTTGTTATTTTTACCTATAACAGTGGGTCCTTGAATCACCACATGTGGACCAATCCAGGTTCCTTCACCAATTTCCACATCAGCGCCAATCACGCTGCCTGGACCTACTGATACGCCTTTTGCCAATTTGGCAGAGGAATGAATCATTGCACGTTCATCTATCACTTTACAATTTCCTTCGCTGCACTCATTAAATCTGCCGAGCAAGCAAGCTTGTCACCAACAAAAGCTTCGCCACGCATCCGCCAAAAATCACGTTTTTGACCAATTAGTCTGACTTCTAAACGTAATTGATCACCGGGTATTACTATTTGCTTGAAGCGAGCATTATCAATCCCTGCAAAGAAATACAAGAATTCATAGCCGTCTTTAGGCTTGCGCGATAAATTCGATAATATCGCACTAGCCTGGGCTAAAGCTTCAAGCATGAGTACACCAGGCATGATAGGATTTCCTGGAAAATGCCCCATAAAAAAGGTTCGTTGATTGTTACATTTTTGGTAGCAATCAAATAATCCATTGCTTTGTATTCCATCACCCGATCAACTAGGATGAATGGATAACGATGTGGCAATAAATCGAGAATTTTAGTTATTTCAATCAGTTCACTCATGCACTTTACTCTCATTAAATTCATTAGGGCTTTACGTCTAGTCTCAATTTCTGAGAACTCAATTTGAATCGCGCTGCCACTCTTTTTCCAATTTGGTGAGGCGGGTAACATAATTATCAAGGCGCCGAAAACGCGCCGCATTGCGACGCCATTGTCCATGTTCACTCACCATAATGCCAGAAGAATAAACACCTGGCTTAGACAAAGATTTATTCACTGTTGACATGCCGGTAATAACGATATCATCAACAAGATGCACGTGCGCCGCAACACAACTGGCACCACCGATTATACAATGTGCCCCAATCCTTGTATAAGCACCAATCGCGGCACAACCAGCAATGGCTGAATTTGCGCCAATAATAACATCATGAGCAATCTGTACCAAATTATCGATGTGCACACCTTCACCGATATAAGTATCGCCTAGAGCCCCTCTGGCAATAACCGTATTGGCGCCTAGCTGAACGTAATCTGCGATAATAACCCCACCAACAGCCGGGCCATGTAACCAGCGACCTTGCATTTTTATACTATTAAAAGGCAAGGCACCAAGCACGACCCCACTTTCGATAGCAACATGTTGACCTATTTTGGAACCTTGTAGAATAGCAACCCCATTCTGAATCGTGGTTTGATTTCCTACACTGACGCCAGGCTCAAGCACACAATTTGCAGCGACTTGAACACCATTACCTAGGAAAACCCGGTCACCAATAACGGAATTTTCCCCCACTCGCACACCCTGACCTATAGTGGCCGAAGCAGCAACTACGGCTGTCGCATGAATTCCTTCGAAGGCTTTTGGAGACTGTTGAAATAATCTCGCAGCCATTGACATTTTTTCTAGAGGATTAGCAACTACGATAGAGCTAGTTGGGCAATGTTGGAGATAAGCCGCTGTTAACAGGACAGCACCAGCCTTCGTTTGGCTCAAAGATGCAAGCAAAGCTGGATTATCAAAGTAAGCCAGATCGGTCTTGGTAGCACGACTCAACGATGCAAAACCCTGAATGGGGCATTCAGTTTGACCATGAAAAACCCCATCCAGACGAGCCGCTAGCTCGGCAAGGGTATACACTTTACTCACGAATTAGAGCAATGAAACAATTAGTTAATTTGTTTCATCACTTCCTCAGTAATATCCAACTTGGAAACACTGAATGGTGCAGCATCTTTCTGCAGTATGAGGTCATATTTCTGAGTTTCAGCAACCTTGTTGATCGCTTTGCGGATCTTACCGTAAAGCTCTTCCATTGCTTCATTATGAGCTGTACTCAATTCCTGCTGATATTGCTGGCCTTCTCTTTCAAAAGTTTGCTGGGTTGCAACGATTTTTTTCTCCAACTCTTTCTTTTGAGTTTGGCTCATAATGGCGCTATCGCGCTTGAATTTTTCCATATCCTTCTTCAAACCTTCTTCCATCACAACTAACTTATCACGACGAGGTTTGAAATCTTTCTCTAGTTTTTGTTGGATTACTTTCATTTGGCTAGAGGTTTGCATGATTTTTTGCAAATCTACAACACCAATTTTCGCCCAATCTGCAAAAGCATTAGCGGCACCTAAACCAAACACTAATGCAATTAAAATCCCACTGACACGCTTCATTATGTTGCTCTCCTGATTAAAAGTCTCTGATGCTAACACACTTCACTGCAGGTTGCGATATTGTGCTAGTCTTCACCACATTAATTTCTTCAGTTAGCGTCTATGATTCGCGAAACTAACCCCTGCGAAATTAAAACCCGGATGATAATGTAAATTGGAACAATTGTCCCTTATCTAAAGGTTGTTTATTCAATGCCTGAGCCACGCTGAATGCCAACGGTCCAAACGGAGAACGCCATTCAACAGACAAACCGGCTGAATAACGCATTGGTCCTGCCAACGTTCCTCTCAAAGCAGACGGTATTCCTTTTGCAAAAACGTTACCTGCATCGGCAAAAACAGTTGTTCTGACATTATCACGACTTAAAGGATAAGGTAGGATCAGGCCAGCACTTCCATTTACAAGGAAGTTGGCACCGATTGCATTACCATTACTATCTTGAGGTCCTAGCGAGTAACTGTCATAACCCCGAACCTGACCAGGCTGGGCAATACCTCCAGCAAAATAGTTTTCGAAGAACGGTAAACTCTTGCCGTTAAAGCCATTCCCATAACCAACATTTCCTAACAAGGTAAAAATAAAACCACGAGTAATTGGTTGATACCAATGCGCCTGATAAGCCGTTTTATAATACGATAGGGAGTTGGATGAGGCTGGCAAAGCAACTAAAGCCGAGATTTGCTGATTCATCCCTCTTGTAGGGTAAGGCATTTGATCGTAGCTGTTACGGTTCCAACCGGTTGTTAAGCGAATCTCGTGAAAATCGCGCCCATATAAATTCACAAAATTCTGAATTTGCATAACGGTACCCACTGACTTAATACGTAAGTCTTGGTATCCATAGCCGAATTGCAGACTACTATTTTCGCTTAATAATACGTTGTAACTGACATCACCACCAAAACGGTTAGAGGAATAGGAACTGACATCTAATTTTTTGGGATCAACCCTCTGATAATAGAGACCCATCCCACGCCCAATCCCATTTTGGGTATAAAAAGGATTATAATAGTTTAGGTTATAGTCCTGTCCCCAATAGCTTGCATTAAAGCCAATCCCCATAGAACGCCCAGTACCCATGAAGTTATGTTGATTAATTGCAGCATTAAATTGTGGTCCGTTAGTACCATAACCTAAAGAAGCCGTTGCTTCTGCCGAAGGTGCTTCTTCTACATCAACATCCAAATCAACTTGGTTATTTGTTCCTGGTACAGGATTTGTTTTCACATTGATATTTTTTAAATAGCTAAGCAGACGCAGCTGCCTTTCAGATTCTTTAATATTATGCAGGGACAGCAAACCGCCTTCATTTTGGCGAATCACATTGCGCAATACGTAATCAGCCGTTTTTGTATTACCATGGAAATTGATACGACGTACATAAACATGGCGGCCAGGATCGATCATAAAGGTAATAAAGACCGTTTTATTCGTTTCATCTACCCGGGGTTCTGCATTAATGGCAGGAAAACCATAACCGACATCACCTAAAGCCAAACCAATCGCAGAAATACTCTCCGTAACTTTTTACGTGAAAACACATCACCTTGTTTTACCTGAACCAGAGCGTCTATTTTCTCTTTGGGCAAAATCGTTTGACCTGCGACCGCATAACCGGCGAAATGGTACTGTGGTCCCTCATCGATATGAATATTAATAAAAACATCTTTCTTATCAGGTGACAATAAGACTTGCGACGACACAATATTAAATTTCAAATAGCCACGATCAAGATAAAAAGACCGTAGAGCCTCTAAAGAGGTGTCCATAGCTGCTTTGGAATACTGATCTTTTTACTGAAATAGGTGAAAATATTACTAGTCGACAAAGACAACTCTGGTAACAATTCATTACTAGTAAAATCGTGATTTCCAATAAATTTAATTTCTTTGATCCGGGAAACGCGCCCTTCCGAGACAGTCACAGTGATTGCAACACGGTTTTCCGTCAATGACGTAATCTTCGTCTCGATACGAGAATTATATTTTCCACGTGCATTGTAGGCCTGCTTTAATTCCTTTTCTAAATGCTCAAGAGATGACCGCTGAAAAACGCGGCCTTTGACCAAGCCCATTTGCTTGAGTAATTCCTTCATTTTATCACTGGGAATTTCCTGATTTCCTACTACCGTAATAGAACCGATAGTGGCTCGCTCAACCACATGAACAACCAGTGTGCTACCTTCTCGCTCAAGAGATACTGCTTGGAAAAAACCAGTTTCATAAAGCGCTCGAATGATTTGAGCCGAGGAGCCAGGCCCGATTTCCTCACCAACTTGTACAGGCAAGTAATTCAACACAGTACCCAAACTGACTCGCTGCAAACCAACAATCTTGATATCACGTACAACAAAGCCATTTGCCGCACTGATTTCAGCCGACCAGGCTAACGCGGTTGAACAGAGGATACCCAAAACAATTTTTTACTGACTTTTTTCATTCTTATTTTACGTCCAGTACTACGCACGGTCTTGTCGCTGGAATAACTCCAGCACGAATATAAATTGCACCCTTTTATAGGAACTGACTAACCCTGTCAAGAAATTAGACCTCTTTCCAAACGTTACTGCGGTAGAAAATTGCTTCGTCGATACAGTGCTCGAATCTTTTATGTACTTGCTTTGTACACTCCGTTTCTGCGCGCCGTATCTCCCCGTTCTTCCACACCACAGCGAGGTTGGAAAGAGATCTACTGAGTAAAATGTAGCCTTGAGCTGAATAACTAACGCAAGAATGGTCACATCCAAACGCGCTAAATCGAGTCATAGCTAGATTTTTTGCGACAGTCTACCACAGAGAACCCCCACTGTTACCAGCTATTTATCATCTTAGGGCTAAAAATTAACTTACATTTATATACTCAATTGATTTATTGATTATTTCGATAGAGAACACTCATAAAATAATCATGATTATCCCAGCAAACGCGATATATCATTGCTCAATGCCAGAATCATCAATGCCATCATAAATAATAAGCCAACATAAATTCCCGCTGATCTCACTTCCTCGGAAAGTGGCCGTCTTCTTACAATTTCCACCAAACAATACAGTAAATGGCCTCCATCCAGCATAGGAATAGGTAATAGATTCAACACACCTAAACTAATACTGACTAACGCTAAAAAAGATAAATAATAAGTAAATCCGTTGCGGGCGGATTCGCCTGCTCCCTGGGCTATCCCCACTGGTCCGCTAATGCTTTGTAAGGCTAATTTGCCCGTAATAAAACGTCCAATTAGAGAGAACGTTGCACTTGTTAAATCAATTGTTTGCGCAAAAGCAGTCCCTACTGCTTTAACTGGACCTTGACGTTGGACGCGCAACCATTGTGGCGGCCAATCTACTTTTTGTGAACGAACACCAAGAAACCCTTCTTTTTGGCCATCATTTACTTTCGTACCAATTTGTAATTTGACGTTCTCTACATGCCCTTGTCTGGCGATCGACAAAAGCAGTGAAGCACCTGGATGTTGCTTGACATAATCAACCAAACTCAACCAATCCTCTAACGGGTTACCATCAACAGTCTTAATAACATCGCCCTGTTGTAACCCTGCTGCCTTGGCCGGTGATTCATCAAGTACTTCACCTACTATGGGCGGAATGGTAGGTATAAAGGGGGTTATCCCAAGACTCCCTAATGGATCAGGCCTTTTTGCATCCAAGGTCCAATTTGCCAAGGGCAAAATAAATGTCTTTTTCTCATTATTCACTAATGACTTTACCGAAATAGATATTTTTTCATCACTACCGAGCAAAGGCATTAAAGCAAATTGAAAATCTCGCCAGCTTGCAATTTTTTACCATCCAGAGCCAGAATTTCTTGTTTCGGCCCTAAACCAGCCTCTGCCGCAATACTTCCGGGCTTAACGGTTTCAATCATAGGTGCCAGAGATTGAATGCCAATCACCAAAACCAGCCATAACGCCGCGAAAGCAAAAATAAAATTAAATAAAGGACCTGCCACAATGATTGCAATCCGAGCCCAAACCGATTTGTTATTAAAAGCAAGATGACGCTCTTTTTCCGGGACTTCACCTTCCGTTTCATCCAGCATTTTCACATAACCACCAAGTGGAAAAAGAGACCAGGCATACTCAGTACCCTGTTTATCATGCCAGCGTGCCAAGACCTTGCCAAAACCAAATGAAAAACGGAGAACCTTCACACCACAAAGACGGGCTACAAGAAAATGACCATATTCATGTACTGTTATTAATAATAACAATGCAAGGAAAAAATAAATTAAAGTCAGTACCATAATTAGATTCCCGGTGCTAAAACGTATAATCCCCAATAAAATAAAGGCGATGCCGCAATTAAACTATCTAAACGATCGAGTACGCCACCATGGCCGGGAATTAATCGACCAGTATCTTTAATTTTAGCTCTTCTTTTAAGCATGCTGATAAATAAATCACCGATCATGGAAATTAAAGTTGTTGCTATTGCTATGTTAAACCAATGAACAAGGCCTACACGAGGCTGAAAATAATAGTAACCACAGCAAGCCACCAACATTGACAATATACCCCCCCCTAACGAACCCTCTACTGTTTTACCCGGACTCACCAAGGGAATCAGTTTATGCTGTCCCCACTGTTTACCTGCCAAATAAGCACCGATATCAGTAGCCCAAACCAGAAAAAGCAAATACACGATAAGATCTTTACCTTGCTCCTGCCTATAAATCGCTATCATACTCTGAGCAAATAAGGGCAATAGTAGCAGGCAGGCACAGGCAACTATCCAGGAATAGCCCCAAACTGATTGTGAGCTGGGAAACAGCACGATTGCTGCTAAAATCAAAATCCATAACAAGAGGCCAATAACCAACCAATAATCAAAAAAGTAATAACTTAAACAGGTTGCAGCCAGGAGCAAAACAAGAAAAACAATTTTTAATGGTAAGGAAGCGATAGGAATTAATCCTAACCATTCAAAACCACAAGCTAGCAATAAGAGTAGTACAAAACCAGCAAAAACCCAATTTGGTGCATAATAGATAGCAAACAAAACCAGGGGCACCAGTATAATTGTGGTTAATAATCGCTGTTTAAACATGGTTAGCCTCATTAAGTTGCTGAGAGGTTTTACCATAACGCCGTTCCCGCGAATTAAAACTGGCTAATGCTTTTTGGAATTCTTCAGCGGTGAAATCAGGCCAATGTACATCAGTAAAATACAATTCAGTATAAGCTAGCTGCCAAAGGAAAAAATTGCTAATCCGTTGCTCGCCGCTAGTACGAATAAATAAATCAGGATCCGGTAATCCACAAGTACTGAGCGCCTTTTCCAGAGCAGATTCATCAACAGCCTCAAGAGCCAATTCTCCTGCGCACACAGACTCTGCGATGCGTTGTGCAGCCCGCACAAGATCCCATTTACCACCGTAGTTCACTACAACATTAAGTATCAAGCGATTATTATTTGCAGTCAGTTCTTCAGCAGCCAACATCTGAGAACGAAGCGTTGGTGACAGCGCTTCTCTTCCACCAGTAAAACGCAAACAAACGCCATGTTGATGAAGTTCTTGCACTTCATGCCCCAGCGCTTCGATAAAAAGCTGCATCAAAAACTCAACTTCGTTTTCAGGCCTTGACCAGTTTTCACTGCTAAAAGCAAATAGACTCAAGATTGGAATTTGAGTTTGTAAACAACAGCGGATAACCGTCTTTACTGACTCAACACCAGCACGATGTCCTTCGACTCGCAACAAACCACGGCTTTGTGCCCAACGCCCATTGCCATCCATCACAATGGCTATGTGTTGAGGTAAGATCTCATTCAACCCAATTCATCCAATACAGAAAATGGTGGATAGTCTAACCGCTTTATAACAAAATATTAAGTATTGTAATGTCTAAAAATTAATTCTACTCAGCCTACCATGGGTACCCCCTTTTACTTTTTGCGATGCCATCCTGCTTAGAAGTGAAAACCAGTATATAATCGGGTTTTATCCAATTGAGATTTTTTGATGCAAAAGACTAAACCACTCGTCTTAATGATTCTAGATGGTTGGGGTTACCAAGAAAATACGGCACATAACGCTATTGCTGCAGCCAATACCCCCCAATGGAATGAATGGTGGCAAAGTCGCCCGCATATTCTCCTTGATGCCTCAGGTCAGCAGGTTGGTCTGCCCGATGAGCAAATGGGGAATTCTGAGGTTGGTCATATGCATATCGGTGCTGGCCGAATTATTTATCAAGATTTTACTCGTATTAATGAGGTAATCAGCAACGGTGAATTTGCTAAAAATCCCGTCTTTATTAATCTTATCGAAGATATGCGAAACAAGAGTAAAACCTTGCATGTCATGGGACTTCTTTCACCAGGCGGTGTGCATAGCCATGAAAATCATCTCTTTGCTTTTCTGACTCTCTGTCATCAATTAGGGTATAGTAATGTATGTCTCCATTTATTTCTCGATGGCCGCGATACACCACCACAAAGTGCCTTGCAAAGTCTGGATAAGCTCAATCAGCATTTAGAAAAATACCCTGTCGCTACAATATGTTCCATCTCAGGGCGGTATTTTGCTATGGATCGCGATAAACGCTGGGAAAGAGTTGCACCGGTTTATCGTTTATTAACTGAAGCAAAAAGTAACTATCAATTTCAGCGAGCTGAAACAGCTATAACGACCTTTTACGAGGAAAAGAAGTACGATGAATTTATTCCTCCCACACTGATTGGTGCAGGGAAAATGATTGAAGACGGTGATTCAATACTGTTTTTTAATTTCCGTGCTGATCGGGCTCGACAATTAACCCAAGCGTTTCTTGATGAGGAATTTAATGGTTTTATTCGCTCAACCCGCCCGGTACTTGCTCATTTTGTAAGCATGACTCACTATGCAAAAAATTTGGCAACTGAAATAGCCTTTCCTCCAATGACCTTAAATAACACCTTGGGAGAAGTCATTGCCAATAACGGTTTAAGTCAATTACGTATTGCGGAAACTGAAAAATATGCCCATGTCACATTCTTCTTTAATGGCGGTTCAGAACACGTGTTTCGCAATGAAGATAGAATTCTTATTCCTTCCCCATCAGTAGCTACTTACGATTTATTGCCAGAAATGAGTGCGCCAGAACTGACACGGGCTTTAGTAGATGCGATTCGTAGTGAAGCCTATGATGTCATTATCTGTAATTATGCGAATGCTGACATGGTAGGACATAGTGGTGATTTTAATGCCACTGTCAAAGCAATTGAATGCCTTGATCAATGCATGCATGATGTGTGGCAAGCTCTAACAGACATTGGAGGAGCTTTGTTAATCACCGCTGATCATGGCAATGCTGAAGCAATGTTTGATGAAACAACGAAACAGGCACATACCGCTCATACCAGCGATCCCGTCCCTCTACTTTATGTAGGAGGAGATTGGCAATTTAATCAACCGAAAGGCAGTTTAATTGACGTTGCTCCTACTATCCTAGCCTTACTTGGTATTACTCAGCCCGATGAAATGACTGGTCACGCACTGTTGGTAAAGAATTATGATTTTGCAAATTAAACACCGCTTATTGACTTCCATACACGCAATCATTTTGTCAATATTTTCATTGTCTTTGCTGACAATGGCATGCTGGGCTGAAAACGCTTCACTCACCCAGGCTAAAACGAAATTAAAACGGTTAGACCAGCAAATCAACACGCTGAAACAAACGCTGGCTTCTGCTCAAGACAAGCGCGGGGTACTTAATCAAGAATTGGCCGGTACTGAAAAACAAATCAGTGATGGCATACGCAAATTGCGTCTTATCCAGCGGGGTATGGATTCCAAGCAACGTAAAATTAGTCTTTTGCAACAGCATGTTACTGAATTAAATCAACAATTAGCAGCCCAACAGCAGTTACTCGCCCAGCATGTGCGCACAAGATATAAAATGGGTGAGTATCAACCACTTAAATGGCTATTGAATCAGGATGATCCTTATGCAATTAGTAGATTATTGACGTTTTATCAATATTTAGTTCAATCACGCCAAAACATCATCGATCAGATTGATGCTACAAAAAAGACATTACCCAGGACCATAATAAACTTAAAAATGAACTCACTGAACAACAACAATTACAACAACAACTTCATAGCCACCAGCAGCAATTAGAACGAGATAAGCAGTATCATACTGCTGTTATTCAATCACTCGACAACGAAATTGAAACCAAAGAACATACGTTGTCTGAATACGAACAAAATAAAGAAAATTTATCCCGTTTACTTCAAACATTAGCACTGCAAAGTGTTACTCAAGCTAAAAGACCATTCACCCAAATGCGGCGAAAATTGCCACGCCCTGTTCAAGTAGGGAGGCAATCTTTACAAAAAATGAACCAAGGAGTGACATTTTTTGCCGGAGAAGGCACCCCTGTTACTGCCGTTTATCCAGGCAAAGTCGTGTTTAGCGATTGGCTCAATGGCTATGGACTTTTATTGATTCTTGACCATGGTCAAGGCTTCATGACCCTTTATGCTCATAATCAATCTCTCTTTAAACGCAAAGGGGCAACCGTGCTACAAGGCGAACAAATTGCTACCGTAGGCCATAGCGGTGGATTAAAACAAAACGGTCTATACTTTGAAGTAAGGCAGCGTGGAAAAGCGATTCCACCACTCGAGTGGTTGTCTTGATTATCCTCTGGCACTTATATTGCAATGTACAGTGATACTGGAAGATGACGCATACAGCGCCAAACTTACCAAAGGAGAACAGTATGCACAACAAACGCCTTTATTTTGGTGCGATCACCGTATGGGTCAGCACGAGCCTTCTTTTCCCGCTACAAGCTTATACCGCTGAAGAAACCACTAAACGAATTCCTATGGAAGATGTGCAACGGTTTTCCAATGCCATTGGTCAAATTAAAAATATTATGTTAAACCCGTCGATGATAAAGAACTCTTTGATAATGCCATAAGAGGTATGCTCAATGGCTTAGATCCCCACTCAACTTATCTCGATGAGGATTCTTTTAAAGAATTGCAAACGTCAACAAGTGGTGAATTTGGCGGCTTAGGCATTGAAGTGACTATGGAGGATGGTGTAGTGAAGGTTGTCACTCCCTTGGTCGACACCCCTGCTTTCAAAGCAGGTATTAAAGCCGGTGACTATATCATTAAATTGGGTAACCAATCGGTACAAGGAATCAGCTTAAAAGAAGCGGTTGAATTAATGCGCGGCAAAGAAGGGACTACTCTCGATTTAACCATTTTACGTAAAGGTGAAAGTAAACCACTTAATTTTTCACTGATACGTGAAAAAATCCTGATCAAGAGTGTAAAAAGTAAATTGCTGGACGATGGCTATGGTTATGTGCGCTTGACCCAATTCCAGGCGATGACTGGCGAAGATATGGAAAAAGCGATTAGCCAATTAAAACAACAGTCCGGTGGAAAACTCAAAGGCCTTATTCTGGATTTGCGTAATAACCCCGGTGGGTTACTAGACTCAGCGATCCAGGTCTCTGATGCATTCCTTGATACAAGCAAGACTGGCAAACCTGAACTCATTGTTTATACCCAAGGTCGCCTCCCTGGTTCAAAATTTACTGCCCTAGCTAATCCCGGTGACATTCTGAACAATGCACCTTTGGTGGTTCTAATCAATAATGGTTCTGCGTCCGCCTCAGAAATTGTTGCCGGTGCATTGAAAGATAACAAACGAGCCATTATTCTGGGTACACAAAGTTTTGGTAAAGGCTCTGTACAAACGGTGCTCCCTCTTGATGATAAACGAGGAATCAAATTGACCACCGCTTTGTACTACACGCCTAATGGAACTTCCATTCAAGCAAAAGGCATTACACCTGATATCGTAGTCGAAGAAATAGCTGTGCCCAAGGCAGACCCTAAAGCAGGTGGTTTTGCCGGTTTCAGTGAAGCCGATCTGAGTGGTCATTTACTGAACAAGGACGAAAAAGGCGAACAAAGTAAAACGAATGAGTCTGTCAAAGATGATAAGGCCCTGCTACACGAAGATTATCAGCTGTATGCCGCACTGACCATCTTAAAAGGCTTGGCAGTTGCCAAACGCTAATCTCCACAATCCTCATCATTCACCACAGGCTAGCCTGTGGTGAATTCGTAATAGACAGTGAGTCAAAAAATGTATATAATGTGTCCATTGTTGTTCTGTAAGGGTTTCTCCTTACCCCATAGCTTCTTAATATTTGCATAAGATTGATTTGTTACAATACATAATTATGTAAAATGAAAGATAGGTCCACATCATGCCTCAAGTAAGAAAAGTTAGTGGGAACCATCCCTATGTAGTTAGGTCTGTGTTTACTAGCGAATACTTCCCTGACTCGCGCGCTCCTAATGGCCGACTCCGTAATGTAGCAGAAGAAACGCTTAAAAGATCAAGCTACGTGGAGAATGTAACAAATATTTTTAAAGATTTACCAAGAAATGCTTTTCTTCCCAGTGGTGGTAAGACTGCTGATGATTATGTTCGTGATTGGAGCAATACTCCTAGTTATGATTTTGCTCAAGGCAACTTAACCGCTGGCCTCTATCACTCCATTATGGTGATCTTTATGCTACACCCTGACTTTTTAAAAGAAGATACAGGGAGAAATCCAGACGAATTTCAGGAATACCTAACAAGTGTACAAAAAGTTGATTTTGCCTACTATAATGATGAAGGTATTCCTTGCGGCATTTCTATTTCTTATTCCTTGAAAGACCCTTCTCTTTGGTTCGCTACGATAATACGTAACACCACTGGGATGCCTGAAAATAGAGAAACTTTGTGTTTCTCTTCTTCTGAATTTATTAGAAATGATGATCAAGACAAACAAAAAGAACTCGTCGAAAGCAACACTGTCGCGCAAGAATTCCTGGCGTTTGCCAAATCAAAAACTGTTGCTGATTTATTTGAAGGTACTATTCTTGCCAATGGCAACGTAGATACTGCAAAGCTGGAATTACTAGATAGCGCTCTTAAGGACATGGATCTTATCAATATTGGTCGCAATGAGGTCTTCAAAGACAGAAAGCGACATTTTGAGCAGCAGGTCGAATTACACGAACAAGCTCTTAAAGCTATCAAAAAACCTGCTTTAGAACTGGTTGCTAAACAATCTTTTGTACGAAGAAACGCAGGGAGCCTCTTTTTGGGCTTCTTAGTTTTGGCGACTCTGGTAAATTTGGTATTAATCGCTACAGGTGTTTTAGCTCCTTTAGGATTCCTCCTAGAAGGTGTAAAAAATTACCTTGTATTTGGTGGTGCGGCTGTTGTCGGTGTTGCAAGTGCTGCCAACCTGGCTAATAATGAACACCAATTATCCACTTATAAAGCAGATGTTCAAAAGCTTGAGCAAAGCTTTGAGCCAAAAAATAGAAAAGACTTCAGAGAACTTGATCTAGAGGAAGCAGAAGCAGAAAAAAGGTTACGTGAACAAGAACAACAAGTGGTTGTGCCTTCTAGGACTAATCAGATAGACCTAGACGATTCTCAAGAATTTGGCGAGGTTGGGCAGCTTGTAGATGAGGTAGTGCGTGATGATTCTCAATTGTCAAGGGCGACAGTCCTGGTTGAGAGTATAAGTTTACAACCCCCTGTTGATACTTCTTCACAAACGGGTGTAGGTGTCATAGTTCCCAAAAAGAAAATGAGATTGTAATAATTCCAACCGATGTGGACACCCCTACTTACAATTAATAATGGATCTAAAAATTGAATGGGTAAATTAAAAAATGGCTAATTTATTTTTTCATGGGAGCGGACTCCCAGTTTACGGGAAATTGTTACAACAAAATGAAATCAATGCGCGTGTGGCGCGCCTACGCCAGGCACATCAGGCGTTGCAGCAACTGAAGCAAGATATTGATGAACGTTGCGAAAAACTTCATGGCGTTTTTAATTTCCTGGAGGGTAAACAAGCCCTCTATCAACAATTGACTGACCAATATCAACAAAAGCCCACAGCAAACCTGGCTTTAAGACTTCACAAATTAGAGCAAGCGATTAATGACTTACTGATTAAGCTTGAGACAACCCAACCAGAAAGAGTTATTTCAGATTTAAGTTCTCGCTATGAGGAATTAAAAACCGAGCTGGCAAGAAAAGAAGCTTTAACCCTGAGCAGTACTGAGCTTGTTGAAGAAGCCAGGAATATCTTAAAAATGCCTCGATAATATCGATGCAACTTCGGGTCATGTTATGACATATTAAACAGTAGATACAGGCTTCATTTTGCCTGAAGGTCATAAAGATGATGTGTCACAGGTTAAGAGTAAAGGCCTTATGGTTGGCGTTGACGAGCCACCTGTTCAACAAGTGAATACCTTCTAATAACAAAGTAATCGAACTATTTCCTTAGTAGCTTAAACAAGCTAAGCTGCTAAGGAATCTCCATAAGATGCCGTAAAAACATACCATTCCCCTAATAACAACTTAATGCTTTACCTTCATCTAATCCGCCTACAAAGATGTACAATTGCATGAAGAAAGCCTATTCACGCGAGCAAATTCCTTTCCCCTTACCATAGAAAAACACTAGCAACTTTTAAAACTTGGTAATAAGCAGTAAAAATCAATTTTAATAAAGCACTAAATTATCTTTCAATACCGTAAAGTGAAATGAAAAAAGATAATTATGGTTTAAATTACAGCAATAAGAGCGTAAAATTGCCCTGTAAATTATCATACACATAAATCAAGCCTCCTCGAGAGGGTGTAGATGGAAAGAGTAAAATGGAAGGATTGCCAATAGTGTCAACAGAGATAATCAACTGTATGTAATTTATGG
>NZ_CALJ01000292.1 GCF_000308315.1 Legionella tunisiensis
ACAGAACGCGCTCGGTAGTAGTCGTCTTTCCAGCATCAACGTGCGCGGCAATGCCGATATTTCTGTATAGCTCCAATGGTGTAGACACGACTTACCTCTCTCTTAATTCCATCTAAAATGAGCGAAGGCTTGGTTAGCTTTGGCCATCTTATGAGTATCTTCACGTTTTTTACAGCTGACCCTTTACTTTCAAATGCATCCATCAATTCGCCAGCCAGACGCAACATCATACCTTTTTCACCGCGTGAACGCGCTGCCTGAACAATCCAACGCATACCTAAAGCAATGCTTCTATCGGTGCGAACTTCAACCGGAACCTGGTAAGTTGCTCCACCAACACGTCGTGAACGAACTTCAACGCTGGGTCGAACATTGTCAAGGGCTTGCTCAAAATAGTGTAAAACACCAGTGGCGCTGCCAGTACTACCTTGCTCGCCGCTTTCATCATCACTTTTCTTGGTCTTCTTAACACGATCGCTCAACAATTCTAATGCGCCATAAATAATTTTCTCAGCAGTTGATTTTTTACCGCTAATCATCAGCACATTAATAAACTTCGCAAGCAATTCACTGTGATGCTTTGGATCAGGCAAAATCTCGCGCTTGGGGACTTCTCTTCTTCTTGGCATTTCTAGCTTCCTAAAATCAGATTATTTCTTATCTTTCGGTTTTTTGGTTCCGTATTTAGAACGACCTTGTTTACGGTCATTAACACCGGAAGTATCCAAACTACCCCGTACAGTGTGATAACGCACACCTGGTAAGTCCTTAACACGACCACCACGGATTAGTACTACAGAGTGCTCCTGTAAATTGTGGCCTTCACCACCGATGTATGAAGACACCTCAAAACCATTTGTCAAACGAACACGAGCAACCTTACGCATAGCTGAGTTAGGCTTTTTAGGTGTTGTAGTGTAAACGCGTGTACATACACCTCGTCGTTGCGGACAGGATTCCAATGCGGGAACGTTAGATTTCCTCTTGGCGTCCACGCGAGGCTTTCTTACTAACTGATTAATAGTAGCCATTTATTCTTAACTCCGAACTTTCAATTTGTATTTATTTCGAGTGCATAAGGAGGCCGGATTCTATATAGGTCCAGCAGGTTTGTCAAGTTCAAACCTACTGGTAATAGATCAGCATTATTCATCATGACTGTCTGCATTAAGTGCCTCACTTAATGCATGTTCCACATCACTAGCAGTCACCATATGCGCATTATGCTCAGTACCTGCAGCAGCGGCCTTCGCGCGTTTCGCTTTTCGTCCTTGGTGGTACGCATAGCCGGTTCCTGCTGGAATTAGGCGACCTACCATCACGTTCTCTTTCAAACCGCGCAAATCATCAATTTTCCCACTTACAGCCGCTTCCGTCAGAACACGAGTTGTTTCTTGGAATGACGCAGCGGAAATGAATGATTCAGTTGCCAAAGAGGCCTTGGTAATACCAAGTAATATTGGTGTACCTTGAGCCACTTGTTTTCCTTCTGCAGCGAGCTTGTCATTTTCTTGTAACATTACACTCTCTTCGATTTGCTCACCGACCAGGAATTTTGAATCACCAGCAGATGTAATAATACGTTTGCGTAACATCTGCCGAACGATCGTTTCAATGTGCTTGTCGTTAATCTTCACACCTTGTAAGCGGTATACGTCTTGTACTTCGTTGACAATGTAATTCGCCAAAGCACCAACACCAAGCAAACGTAAAATATCGTGCGGGTTAAGCGGTCCATCGGCTATTACTTCACCACGCTCAACATGTTCACCCTCAAAGACCGAAATATGACGCCATTTAGGAATGAGTTCTTCATGTGAATGCTGTTCCGACGCAGTTATTATCAACCGTCTCTTACCTTTGGTTTCCTTACCAAAATTCACTAATCCAGACGTTTCAGCCATCACAGCAGCATCTTTTGGCTTTCTTGCTTCAAACAAGTCAGCTACGCGTGGTAGACCCCCGGTAATATCACGGGTCTTAGAACGCTCTTGTGGAATACGTGCAATAACATCCCCAATACCTACTGTGCCGCCATCTTCGAAATTAATAATCGCATCTACTGGCAAGTAATACTGTGCAGGAACATTCGTACCAGCCAAATAGATATCATCACCATCATCAGATACGAGTTTAACCATTGGACGTAAATCCCGGCCTGCAGCCGTGCGTTGCTTGGCATCCGTTACTACGATATTACTCAAACCAGTTAATTCATCGGTTTGGCGATTCATCGTTAACCCCTCGATAAGATCGACAAATTTCAGACGACCGCTTACTTCAGAGATAACGGGGTGAGTATGTGGATCCCAGGTAGCAATAACCTGCCCAGCTTCTACCGCCATGTTGTCATGTACAGTTAGAACCGCACCATAAGGAAGTTTATAACGCTCTCTCTCACGACCAAAGTCATCTACAATAGAGACCTCACCTGAGCGTGAAACAGCAACAAGGTTGCTATTTTCATGTGTTACAGTTTTGATGTTATGCAGACGAATCACACCTTTATTCTTAATTTGAATATTGTTTGCCGCAGTTGCTCTTGATGCTGCTCCCCCAATATGGAAAGTACGCATCGTTAACTGAGTTCCTGGCTCCCCAATGGATTGGGCAGCAATAATACCCACAGCTTCACCAGTATTTACTAGATGACCACGAGCTAAGTCACGGCCATAACATTTAGCGCAGAGACCAAAGCGGGTATCACAGGTAATAGGCGAACGGACTGTAACCTGATCAACACCAAATTTCTCAAGTTCCTCAACCCAATCTTCATCCAACAGTGTACCTGTAGTAACAACTGGCTCATCCTGGTTAGGAACGTAAACATCTTTAGCGACAACCCGACCTAGTACTCGTTCATGTAGCGGCTCAACAATGTCACCACCCTCAATCAGCGGCTGCATCAAGATACCATTTTCTGTACCGCAATCATCCTCAGTAATAACTACGTCCTGCGCCACATCAACTAAGCGGCGAGTGAGATAACCTGAGTTTGCTGTTTTTAACGCTGTATCGGCTAGACCCTTACGCGCTCCGTGTGTAGAAATAAAATACTGGAATACGTTCAGACCTTCACGGAAGTTAGCTGTAATTGGTGTCTCAATAATCGAGCCATCTGGCGCAGCCATCAATCCCCGCATTCCAGCAAGCTGTCTGATCTGAGCAGCAGATCCTCTAGCGCCAGAATCAGCCATCATAAAGATTGGGTTAAAGGATTCTTGGCGTAACGTTTTACCAGTACGGTCAACGACTTCTTCCGTAGCAATCTTAGCCATCATCGACTTGGCCACCATTTCGTTGGTTCGTGACCATATATCGATTACTTTGTTATAGCGCTCGCCATTGGTAACGAGACCTGAACGGAACTGGGATTCAATCTCGCGAACTTCATTGTCAGCCTGTTCAATGATCGCAGCTTTATCATCTGGAATTTCCATATCTTCGATACCGATTGAAGCACCGGCACGAGTAGCATATTTAAATCCAGTGTACATAAGTTGGTCAGCAAAGATAACTGTTTCTTTCAAACCAAATTTACGGTAGCAACTGTCTACAACCTTAGTAATGGCTTTTTTGGTCATCGCCCTATTAATCTGGGCAAAAGGCATTCCCTTAGGCAGAATATCAGCAAGAATGGCACGCCCGACGGTCGTCTCTACCAAGTGGAAACCATTTTCACCATCCTCGCGCGGCATTCTAATTTTTACCTTCGCATGGATATCTACGTAACCTGCTTCATAAAAGTTCTGAGCTTCTTGAGCGCTTACAAAGATCTTGCCTTCACCAAGTGCATTAATACGCTCACGTGTCAGATAGTAAAGTCCCAATACCACGTCCTGACTAGGTACGATGATCGGCTCACCACTCGCTGGCGACAAAATATTATTTGTCGACATCATCAACGAACGTGCTTCCAACTGTGCCTCTATAGTCAGAGGCACGTGCACAGCCATCTGGTCCCCGTCAAAGTCAGCGTTATATGCTGTACAGACTAGAGGGTGCAATTGGATGGCTTTCCCTTCGATTAATACAGGTTCAAATGCCTGAATACCAAGTCGGTGCAGCGTTGGCGCACGGTTGAGTAGAATGGGATGCTCACGAATAACATCATCGAGAATATCCCAAACTACAGGCTCTTCTCTTTCAACCATTTTCTTAGCAGCTTTAATCGTTGTTGCTAAACCTCTAAACTCAAGTTTGCTAAAAATAAATGGTTTGAATAATTCCAGGGCCATTTTCTTTGGCAATCCACATTGATGCAAACGTAAAGTCGGTCCCACAACAATTACAGAACGGCCAGAATAATCAACGCGTTTTCCAAGAAGATTTTGGCGGAAACGGCCTTGCTTACCTTTAATCATATCCGCAAGAGATTTCAGTGGACGCTTATTCGTACCAGTAATCGCACGACCACGACGACCATTATCAAGCAAGGCGTCAACTGATTCTTGCAACATCCGCTTTTCATTTCGAACAATAATATCAGGCGCGCTTAAATCAAGAAGTCTCTTTAAGCGGTTATTACGGTTGATAACCCGACGATAAAGATCATTTAAGTCTGACGTAGCGAAACGTCCACCATCTAATGGTACAAGCGGGCGTAGATCTGGAGGAAGCACTGGCAACACATCCATGATCATCCACTCAGGTTTATTTCCTGACTCATAAAATGCTTCGAGCAACTTCAATCGTTTGGTGATCTTCTTAATCTTCGTTTCCGAATTCGTTGTCGGCAATTCTTCGCGTAAAGATTTAATTTCTTCTTCTAAATCAATTTGACGCAGTAAATCACGAATTGCTTCAGCGCCCATGCGCGCATCAAATTCATCACCATATTGTTCCATCGCGTCAAGATAAACTTCGTCATTAAGTAATTGACCACGCTCTAATTCCGTCATACCAGGATCAACAACGACGAATGCTTCAAAATAGAGAACTCGCTCTATATCACGCAGTGTCATATCAAGCAAAAGACCAATACGGGATGGTAGTGATTTGAGGAACCATATGTGGGCCACTGGACTGGCTAATTCAATATGCCCCATACGCTCACGCCGTACTTTTGCAAGTGCGAGTTCAACGCCACATTTTTCACAGATAACACCACGATGCTTGAGACGCTTATATTTACCGCATAAACATTCATAGTCTTTTACTGGACCAAAGGTTTTCGCGCAAAATAATCCATCACGCTCGGGTTTGAACGTCCGGTAGTTAATAGTCTCTGGTTTTTTCACCTCACCATAAGACCATGAGCGAATTAAATCAGGCGAAGCCAGCGCAATTTTAATTGCGTCAAATTCTTCACTTTGCCCCTGCTGTTTGAGGATACCAAGCAAGTCACTCATTACAGGTGGTTTTCTCATCGGGTCTAGAGTAGCCAAGTCTATGCCTCCAAAAATTAATTAGTCAGAATTATTCAGGGAACGATTAGTCGTGATCCAATTCGATATCAATACCCAATGCTCTTATTTCCTTCAGTAATACATTGAAAGACTCAGGCATGCCAGGATCCATTCGATGATCACCATCAACTATGTTTTTAATATCTTAGTCCTTCCACCGACATCATCCGATTTAACTGTTAACATCTCTTGCAACGTATAAGCGGCACCATAAGCCTCTAAGGCCCACACTTCCATCTCCCCAAATCGTTGACCACCAAATTGCGCCTTTCCACCAAGAGGTTGCTGGGTTACCAGACTATACGACCCCGTAGAGCGAGCATGCATTTTGTCATCAACTAAATGGTTAAGCTTGAGCATGTACATATAACCAACGGTTACTGGATTATCAAATTGCTTACCAGTTCTTCCGTCAAACAATATTGTCTTACCATCAGCACGTAAACCGGCTAATTCGAGCATAGATTTAATTTCTGCCTCGCTTGCTCCATCAAATACTGGCGTTGCCATAGGAACACCATCTCTCAGATTATCTGCCAACAGCATCAATTCGCTATCATTCAGACTATCGAGATGTACACGCTCCTGTTCATCATGATTATATATTTTGCCTAAATAATCTCTGATTTCACCCGTAGGACTTTGACTATCCAATAGTGCAGCAATTCTATGGCCAAGCCCTTTAGCAGCTAAACCAAGATGGGTTTCCAATACCTGACCGATGTTCATACGCGAAGGTACCCCTAATGGATTTAGTACGATATCTACAGCCGTACCATCTTCCATATAAGGCATATCTTCTACAGGAACAACAATTGAAATAACCCCTTTGTTTCCGTGTCGTCCAGCCATCTTGTCGCCAGGCTGAATACGACGCTTAACAGCGAGGTAGACTTTAACGATCTTCAATACGCCAGGAGCTAAATCATCACCCTGAATTATTTTTTACGACTATCGTTGAAGCGTTTTTCCATTTCCTTGCTTAGTAATTCTAATTGCTTAGAAAGTTGTTCTAATTGCTGGCTTACAACATCATCATCAACATGAATATCAAACCATTTTTCCCGGTCGATTTTTTCTAAATGTGCTGCAGTAATTTTAGTGCCCGCTTTTATAGAACCTGGTCCACCAGTTGCAGACTTATTCAATAGCAAGCTGTTTA
Source organism: Legionella tunisiensis (assembly GCF_000308315.1). Taxonomy (GTDB): domain Bacteria; phylum Pseudomonadota; class Gammaproteobacteria; order Legionellales; family Legionellaceae; genus Tatlockia; species Tatlockia tunisiensis. The sequence goes on from NZ_CALJ01000292.1 coordinate 6,571, forward strand.
CACGATGATAAATATCTTCTTCACGGATACGGCGCTCATCGATCAAATCTTTGCGAACTCGTGCTAGATGCTCCTCTTCAATACTTTTGGCGCGCTCATCTTTTTCAAGACCATCGCGTGTAAAGACCTGAACATCAATTACTGTTCCATTCATTCCTGAAGGAACGCGTAGAGAAGAATCTTTCACATCAGACGCTTTCTCACCGAAAATAGCACGTAGTAATTTTTCCTCTGGTGTAAGTTGTGTTTCACCTTTCGGTGTTACCTTACCAACCAAAATATCGCCAGCACTAACCTCAGCGCCGATATAGACAACACCAGACTGGTCCAGGTTAGCCAAAGCTGACTCGCCAACATTTGGAATATCCGCTGTAATTTCTTCAGTGCCTAGTTTGGTATCCCTGGCAATACAAGTTAATTCTTCGATGTGGATTGTTGTAAATCTATCTTCTTGTACAATCCGTTCCGAAATTAGGATAGAGTCCTCGAAGTTATAACCATTCCAAGGCATGAAAGCGACTAACAAATTTTGTCCTAGCGCAAGTTCACCCATGTCAGTACATGGACCATCAGCTAGTACATCACCTCGTTGGATACGATCGCCAGCAGAAACAATCGGTCTTTGATTGATACAGGTATCCTGATTTGAACGGAAGTACTTCGTCAGGTTATAGATATCAACACCAGCTTCACCTGCTGTTGTTTCATCATCATTGACACGGACAACAATACGCGAAGCATCCACTAAATCAATGATACCACCGCGTTTTGCAACAACGGACACACCTGAGTCGGAGGCAACGGTACGCTCCATGCCAGTTCCTACCAACGGTTTTTCAGAACGTAACGTTGGTACCGCCTGACGTTGCATGTTTGATCCCATCAAGGCTCGGTTAGCATCATCATGCTCCAAGAAAGGAATCAGTGATGCAGCCACAGAAACGATTTGCTTAGGTGACACATCCATATAGTTAATCTTATCTGGAGTTGTCAATGAAAACTCGTTTTGATGCCGACAAGGAACAAGATCAGCCAGGATTTTACCCTTTGCATCCACTTCAACGCTTGATTGTGCAATATACTGATCTACCTCTTCAATCGCTGAGAGATATTCGATTTCATCAGTAACATGACCGTCGACAACTTTTCGGCAAGGGGTCTCAATAAAGCCATACTCATTTGTGCGGGCATAAACAGACAAAGAGTTAATTAAACCAATGTTTGGTCCTTCAGGCGTCTCAATCGGGCAAACACGACCATAATGTGTTGTATGAACGTCACGCACCTCAAAGCCAGCACGTTCACGCGTTAAACCGCCTGGGCCAAGAGCCGAAACACGGCGTTTATGAGTAACACCTGACAGCGGGTTAACTTGATCCATAAACTGCGACAACTGACTAGAACCAAAAATTCTTTGATCGCTGCAGAGACTGGCTTAGCATTAATCAGATCTTGCGGCATCAGATTCTCTGATTCAACGAGACTCAACCGCTCTTTGACAGCACGTTCTACGCGGACTAAACCGACACGGAACTGGTTTTCCGCCATTTCGCCAACACTACGCACACGGCGGTTACCAAGGTGGTCAATATCATCAACCATACCAATACCGTTACGAATATCGATAAGGGTCTTGATAACAGCAAGAATGTCTTCTTTAGTTAAAGTACTAGGGCCAGTATCTTCTTTTCGACCTACACGTCGGTTAAATTTCATACGACCAACCGCTGATAAATCATAGCGATCTTCAGCAAAGAAAAGATTTTTGAATAACGCTTCTGCGGCTTCCTTGGTAGGAGGCTCTCCTGGACGCATCATTCTATAGATTTCAACCAAAGCCTCAAGCTGGCTAGTGGTAGGATCTATCTTCAAAGTATCAGAAATATATGAACCATGATCTAGATCATTGGTATAGATCATTTCGAGATTGAGAATTCCTTGCTCAGCAAGCTGATCCAGTAATTCAGCAGTTACCTCATCATTAGCCTGAGCAAGCACTTCACCAGTTTCTGTATTAACAACATGCTTTGCCAGAATTTTGCCAATCAAATAATCTCTTGGAACAACCAGATCTTGCATGTTGCTCTTTTCCATCTGCTTAATGTGTCGAGCAGTGATACGTCGACCTAACTCTACGATCAACTCACCAGTTTCTGGAACAACAATGTCGAAGGAAGCAATTTCACCACGAAGTCTGGCAGGAATTAAATTAATATGGAATTCACCATTTCTTAGTTGGCAATAAGTAGACTCAAAAAACTCACTCAATATATCTTCTGTTTCATAACCCAAAGCGCGCAATAAAATAGTTACAGGTAACTTGCGTCGTCTATCAATTCGTACAAAAACGCAGTCTTTAGGATCTAATTCAAAATCCAACCATGAACCACGATAAGGTATAGTACGCGCAGAATATAACAACTTTCCGGAAGAGTGTGTCTTACCTTTATCATGCTCAAATATAACACCAGGCGAACGATGTAATTGAGATACAACAACTCGTTCAGTACCATTAACAACAAAAGTACCTACATCTGTCATCAGGGGTATTTCACCCATAAAAACATCTTGTTCACGAATATCTTTAATTGGCTTAGGCTCGCCCGCAGCATCTTTATCCAGGACAACGAGTCGTATTTTTACCCGAAGAGGCGCTGAATAAGTTAATCCACGCAGTTTACATTCTTTTACGTCAAACGCCGGTTCGCCTAATTTGTAGCTCACGTATTCTAGACGAGCATTGCCGGAGAAGCTTTCAATAGGAAATACTGACGAGAACGCAGCGTGCAGGCCAGTCTCTTGCTGCACACTGCCGGAGTCAGTTTGTAAAAAATCACTATAAGACTTTAGCTGGATCTCAAGCAAATTAGGAATTTTCATCTTATCTGCTTGCCTACCAAAGCTCTTGCGAAATCGTTTTTTCTCAGCATGCGAATATTGAGGTTTAGCTTTTGCAATTGCCATGGTGGTTCCTCTGTAAATTATTGATGTCATCAAACACACAAACCCAGCCATGTAACCATGGCCGGGTTTTTATACTTATAAACAACGGTATTACTTAACGTCGACAGACGCGCCAGCTTCTTCAAGTTTCTTTTTAATGTCAGCGGCTTCGTCTTTAGATACACCTTCTTTAATAGTTGAAGGAGCACCTTCTACTAGATCTTTAGCTTCTTTCAAGCCCAAACCAGTAATTTCACGTACTGCCTTAATAACGCCTACTTTGTTAGCACCAAAACTTGACATTACAACATCAAATTCAGTCTTTTCTTCAGCAGCAGCGCCAGCGCCAGCAGCTGGTGCGGCAACAGCAACAGCAGCGGCAGCAGCAGATACGTTGAATTTCTTCTCCATTGCTTCGATAAGTTCTACCACTTCCATTACAGACATTTTAGAAATTGTTTCAAGAATGTCGTTTTGAGATACAGCCATTTCTAGCTCCTAAGTTAAAATATTAAAAGATTATGTGGTCTATTATTTTGTGTCTTTAACAGCTGCAACCGTTCTAACCAATTTGGCATGCGGGGCTGCAAGTGTACGCACAAACTTCTCAACAGGTGCTTTCATCACATACAGCAACTTGGCTAACGCCTCATCACGTGTTGGCAAGCTAGCAACCGCATCAAGCTGATCGGCTTCATAAACCTTACCACTCACTGCTAATGCTTTGATTTCAAGCTTATCAAATGTTTTAACGAAATCCTTCAGCATTCTTGCAGCATCGCTTGGTGCTTCAAGTGACAATGCAATAAACAGAGGACCTACCAACTTATCACTCAAACAAGCAAATTCGGTTTTTTCAAACGCTCTGCGCGCGAGTGTATTGGGCACTACTCGCATGTAAACACCAGCTTTGCGTGCTCCGCTACGGAGTTGGGTCATTTGATTTACTGTTAAACCACGATAATCAGCAACGACTGCCGAAATAGCTTTAGAAGCAACGACAGTTACTTCTTCAACAACAGCTTTCTTTGCAGCTAATGTTAACGTCACGTTACTGACCTCCTAAGTTGTGCAAATCCTTTGGATTTGACAGTTATGGTGGCCGTCTCGGAGAATTCCAGAGCCGGTTCACCGTCTGCGCAGGAAATTAAGCCTGAGGCACCTGCGGTCTTCGACGGCATCGAACCATGTCTATGCCGTGAAAGCGGTTTAAAGGGCCATATATGTTACACGGGTATTGTAGCAATATCAATAGGCAAACCCGGCCCCATTGTAGTAGAAAATGATATTTTCTTAAAATACACACCTTTTGAGGAAGCTGGCTTCGCTTTGCGCAGATCTGCCATCAATGCAGAAATGTTAACTAACAAATCCTCAGCACTAAAATCTGCTTTACCAACCGAACAGTGGATAATACCATTCTTATCAGTTCGATAGCGAACTTGACCTGATTTCGCATCATTAACTGCTGCTTCCACATTCATTGTTACTGTACCAACCTTTGGATTTGGCATTAAGCCGCGTGGTCCAAGAATTTGTCCAAGTTGACCTACAATGCGCATTGCATCAGGCGTTGCAATAACAACATCAAAATTCATTTCGCCGGCTTTAATTTGATCTGCAAGATCTTCAAACCCAACTATATCAGCACCAGCATTTTTTGCCTTAGTGGCATTGTCGCCCTGGGCAAACACCGCCACACGGACAGTTTTCCCTGTTCCCTTGGGCAGATTAGTTGATGAACGAACGACTTGATCAGATTTACGTGGGTCAACACCAAGGTTAATACTCACATCAACACTTTCTTTAAATTTACTACTAGAAAATTCCTTCAATACTTCAATTGCTTCAACTGCATCATAAAGATGACTTATCTTAATTTTTTCACGAATTTTTTGCTGTTTTTTACTTAACTTAGCCATGGTAACCCCTTATTCAACACCTTCAACCTCAATACCCATGCTGCGCGCAGTTCCTGCAATAGTGCGTACTGCTGCGTCCAAACTTCCCGCTGTAAGATCAGGCTCTTTTGTTTTAGCGATCTCTTCAAGTTGAGCGCGGTTAAGTTTAGCAACTTTCTTGGTATTGGGAGTTCCACTTCCACTCTGTATACCCGCAGCCTTTTTAAGCAAAACAGAAGCTGGAGGGGTCTTAGTGATAAAGGTAAAGCTGCGATCACTATATACAGTAATCACTACAGGCGTCGGCAAGCCCTGTTCCATACTTTGTGTTGCAGCATTAAAAGCCTTACAGAATTCCATGATGTTTACACCACGTTGTCCTAAAGCTGGACCAACAGGTGGGCTTGGGTTAGCCTTACCAGCTGGAATTTGTAATTTTATATATGCTTCTACTTTTTTAGCCATCATTACTCCTCATGGGTATAACGTCAGTTCATAATTGCTCTTCAAACATCAAGGGCAAATATTAATTTGACTCCCCGGTTAACATACAGACAATTTAACTCTTTTCTACTTGACTGAACTCAAGTTCGACTGGTGTAGAACGGCCAAATATGAGCACCGCTACTCGCAGTCTACTTTTCTCATAATTCACTTCTTCTACAACACCATTGAAATCAACAAACGGTCCATCCTTCACTCGAACCACTTCACCTGGCTCGAACAGAATCTTCGGTTTAGGTTTAGTTACACCATCTTCCACACGTTGTAGAATTGCACGAGCTTCTTTATCAGAGATAGGAGTTGGCGTTTGACTGGTTCCACCAATAAAACCCAAGACACGTGGAATTGCACGGATCATATGCCAGGTTTCATCATCCATAACCATATTCACCAACACATAGCCGGGAAAAAATTTACGAGTGCTTTTTCTTTTTTGGCCCGCACGCATTTCAACAACTTCTTCAGATGGAACGACTACTTCACCTATTCTATCTTGTAGGTTGTGGTGTTCTGCGCGCGATTTAATTTCACGCATAACAAAATTTTCATGTCCTGAATAGGCATGAACCACATACCACTGTTTAGTTTTTTGCTCTTCCACCGTATTATCAACCCAAGTGTGTTAATTTAGCGATTACCCACATCATGCCAGAATCAATACCCCACAGAATGAATCCCGTGACTGCAACCATGATCATAACAATTGATGTAGTTTGTACGGTTTCCTGACGTGACGGCCAGACTACCTTTTGCAACTCTATCTTTGCGTCTTTTGCAAATTCAAAGACCTCTTTACCTTTAGATGTAAAAAAGGCTAACAATCCTGTTAAAACAAACCAACCAAGCCAGATAATGATCTTTATGGGATCTGAAAAATTAAAGTAATAGGTACCCAAAAAGGCTAAAATTGCGATTAGCCCGATACTAAACCACAACATAATTTCTTTAAAGTTCATATTGGAACCATTCGTATTTTTCATAATCATCTAGTAGTTGGCAGGCCAGGAGGGAATCGAACCCCCAACCTGCGGTTTTGGAGACCGCCGCTCTGCCAATTGAGCTACTGGCCTATCTTACATATTGGTGTGAAACTCCTAAGTTTCACACCATCAATCACTTACTCAATGATTTTTGCGACTACACCGG
>NZ_CALJ01000291.1 GCF_000308315.1 Legionella tunisiensis
CTCGAATTGCCTTGTTAACCAAACCGGCAGATTTCAACGCGTCTAAATCAATAAGCTCAGCACCAACAGCAGCTAATTCAGTCAAAGTCACCTGATCAATCGTTCTACCTACACGGGACTTGAATCCCATTTTTGGTAAACGGCGCTGGATAGGCATTTGCCCACCTTCAAAATTGATCTTATGAAAGCCGCCTGCTCTCGCTTTTTGTCCCTTGTGACCTTTACCACTTGTTTTACCCAAGCCAGAACCTATACCTCGACCAAGACGTTTTTTACTTGGTTTTGAACCGGGATCTGGAGATAGTGTATTTAAATTCATTACGCACACTCCTCGACTTGTACCAGGTAATAAATTGAATTAATCAAACCACGGATGCAAGGATTGTCGTTTTGAACAACAGAACTATTCAATTTACCTAACCCCAATTGCTTCGCAATTTGAACATGCTTTGGCTTTCGACCAATAGTACTTTTTACTAAAGTAATTTTTAATTTCTTTTTACTCATGCTTGATCCGCCATTATTTCTGCTACTGTTTTTCCACGCTTAGCAGCAACATAATCAGGTGTTCCAATATTAGTAAGAGCCCCAATAGTAGCCCGAACAATATTACTTGGGTTAGTTGAACCAATACTTTTTGCCAGAATATTTTGTACACCAAGCACTTCCAATACCGCACGCATTGCACCACCTGCAATAATTCCAGTACCTTCGCTTGCTGGTTTCATGAATACTTTAGAAGCACCATAGTTCCAAGTAATTTCGTGGTGAATAGTGTTGCCGGCTAAGGGAATATAAGTCATATTCTTTCTAGCTTGCTCCATCGCCTTTTGTATTGCGATAGGCACTTCTCTAGCCTTACCACGGCCGAAGCCAACTTTACCTTTTCCATCACCAATAACTACCAATACTGCAAAGCCAAAAACACGACCGCCTTTAACTACTTTGGCTGTACGTGTAACAGATACTAATTTTTCTTGGTATCCATCGGTTTTTTGAGATTCATCGAGTGCCATAACCGTTCCTTAAAAATTCAACCCAGCTTCACGCGCACCTTCAGCCAGAGCCTTCACTCGGCCATGATATTTATAACCTGCACGGTCAAATGAAACATCAACTATTTTCTTGGCTTTTGCGCGTTGGCCAAGCAATTTACCAACTTGTTGAGCTCGCTCAACTTTCGTGCCTTTAAGAGTTGCTTTCAACTCTTTATCCATTGTGGAAGAAGAAGCAAGAACAACGTCACCCTTCTCACCACGCGTAACGATTTGAGAATAGATATGTGAACCGCTTCTATGCACTACCAATCTGGGTCTGCTTGAATGACGAAGGATTGCTTTTGCCTTTAAACCACGTCGAATACGAGCTTTCTGTTTATTCATGATTTATACCTTATTTCTTCTTGGCTTCTTTACGAACAATAGTTTCGCCAGCGTACTTAACTCCTTTACCTTTGTAGGGCTCAGGTGGCCTGAAAGCACGAATTTCAGAAGCAACTTGACCTAATAATTGCTTATCAATACAGCGAATAATAATCGTAGTATTGTTTGGTGTTTCTACAGTTACATCCTTTGGTAACTGGTACTCAATTGGATGAGAAAACCCTAAGGAAAGAGTTAGGGCTTTGTTGTTCGCCTGTGCGCGATAACCTACACCAACCAATTCCAAGGTCAGATCATAACCCTTAGTAACACCATCAACCATGTTTTTAACTAACGCACGTACTGTCCCAGCGTGAGCCCAAGCATTGGGATCATTAGATGCTGGTTTAAACAATATTTTACTATCGTCTTCCTTACACTTACTAACATCTACATGCTTGTTATAGTGCTGAACCAGTGAACCCTTAGGTCCTTTAACTGTTAAAGTGTCCTTACCTACCGTGAGTTCAACGTTAGCAGGTAATTGAATGGGGGCTTTTGCGACTCTAGACATATCATTACTCCCAAGTATTAAGCCACTTCACAAAGAATTTCACCACCAACACCCTTCTTTTAGCTGCAACATGAGTCATCACACCGTGGGAGGTGGAAAGAATTGCAACACCAAAACCTGGGATGGAAGGTAATTCTTTAGAAGATTTATACACTCTTAAACCGGGACGGCTAATACGTAAAATACGCTCAATAACGGGTCTACCGTGATAGTACTTTAATTGCAACGTAATTGATTTAAGATTGTTTTCAAGAGGTTGTACACTATAGTCTAATATATAACCTTCTTCTTTTAACACCCTAGCTATTTCTTCTTTCAATTTAGATGAATTCAGGGTAACGCTCTGATGTTTAGCTTGTTGACCATTACGAATTCTAGTCAACATGTCAGCTACAGGATCATGCATACTCACAGTTGTTCTCCATAGAATAAAATATTACCAGCTGGATTTGCGACCACCAGTGACATTACCTGCCATCAGTTGTTGTCTTAAGCAAATCCTGCAAAGTCCAAACTTGCGATAAACGGCATGTGGACGACCACATTGCTGGCAACGCGTACTATGTCGCACAGGATTGGAATTTATAGGAAGTTTTGCAAGCTTCGCTTGTGCTTCCATAATTTCGTCAAAATCCTGAGACGATTTAATTAAAATCTTTAACTCAGTTCTTTTTCCTCTGTGTTTCGCGACAAGTTTTGCTTTTTTCTTTTCGCGTTCAAGCATTGATCTTTTAGCCACAGTATTACCCTTTTTAGTGTTTATCTCTGTCTTTCAAAGGCAGGTTGAATGCTTCCAACAAAGCCTTTGCTTCTTCATTTGTTTTTGCACTCGTAGTTATGCAGATATCCATACCACGAATAGTATCTATCTTATCGAAATCAATTTCAGGAAATACGATTTGTTCATGGATACCCATGCTGTAATTTCCAGTACCATCAAAAGACTTTGGATTCAAACCACGAAAATCTCTTACGCGCGGCAAGGTAATTGTAATTAATCTATCCAAAAACTCATACATACGACCACGGCGCAAAGTCACTTTACAACCAATAGGCCAATCTTCACGAATTTTAAACCCTGCGATAGATTTTTTGGCTTTCGTAACAACAGGTTTTTGCCCGGATATCAAAGTCATGTCTTCAAGAGCATGATTCATAACTTTTTTATCGCCTACAGCTTCGCCAACACCCATATTCAGGGTAATCTTAATAATCTTTGGCACTTCCATAACACTCTTATAGCCGAACTTCTTCATCATCATTCCGACTATCTCTTTTTCATACAAATCTTTCAATCTAGTCATTTTTGTCACCTAATTAGACAGCGTCGATAACTTCATTATTAGATTTAAAGTATCTAATCTTCTTCTTTTTACCGTCCTTTTCAAGAAATTTGAAGCCGACCTTATCTGCTTTCTTCGATACTGGATTGTAAATAGCCACATTAGAAACATCTAAAGGTGCTTCACGAGTAATTATTCCGCCACGTTGCTCCAATTGTGGATTTGGCTTGACATGCTTCTTAATGAGGTTAGCACCTTCAACAACAACAGCATCAGCAACTACACGAGTCACCTTGCCAATATGGCCTTTACTCTTACCTGCGATGACAATAACGGTGTCACCTGATTTTATGCGCTTCATAAACTAATCCTTCTCACAATACTTCAGCCGCTAGAGAAATGATTTTCATAAACCGCTCTCTAAGCTCACGAGTTACAGGACCAAATATACGTGTACCTATAGGCTCATTTTGGTTATTCAAAAGCACTGCTGCATTACCATCAAAACGTATAAGTGAACCATCATCACGGCGCACACCTTGGCTTGTTCTAACAACAACAGCCTTCATTACTGCGCCTTTTTTACCTTGCTACGTGGAATTGCATCTTTAATGCTTACTTTAATGACATCACCAACACGAGCATAACGTCTGTGTGATCCGCCAAGCACTTTGATACACATCACTTTGCGCGCGCCGCTGTTATCTGCAACATCGAGCACTGTCTGCATTTGTATCATTCTATTCTCCAGCTCAAATCCAACCAGAAAAAGGCTGCTGATTATATCAGCCCTCTTGGTATTTTAAAAGTAAATCAATGAAGATCAGGAAATTACTTCAACAAGCACCCAACTTTTCATCTTAGAGAGTGGCCGAGATTCACGTATTCTTACAGTATTTCCAATTTTACCAATCTGGCCTTCATCATGTGCATGGAGTTTTGTTCTACGCTTCATGATTTTACCGTATTTAGGGTGTTTAACTGTACGTTCAACCATTACAACAATGGTTTTTTGCATCTTGTCACTAACAACCTTTCCTACAATTGTTCTGCCACTTGTTTCACTATTCGTCGACATGACTATTTCCCGCCTTTTCAGTCATAATTGTTTTAACTCTAGCAACAGCTTTTCGGACTTTCGTAACATGATGAGTCTTATCCAGAGAGCCGCTAGCTTTTTTCATGCGTAAATTAAACTGCTCTTTACGTAATGAGAGGAGCTCGGCTTGCAATTCATCAGGGGTTAAGTTTCTTAACTCTTTAATATCTTTCATTACATCACCTTGCGCTCTTCAAATATAACCTTGAAAGGTAGTTTTGCTTTAGCAAGATCAAAGGCTTCCATTGCTAATTCTTTGCTTACACCTTCCATTTCAAATAGCACTTTACCTGGTTGGATTTGTGCCACCCAATATTCAACGCTACCTTTACCCTTACCTTGCCGAACTTCAAGAGGCTTTTGGGTAATTGGCTTATCAGGAAATACTCTGATCCAGATCTTTCCACCACGTTTGATATGCCTTGTCATGGCTCGTCGAGCAGCCTCTATTTGGCGTGCAGTCAACCGGCCTCTCTCCAGCGCTTTAAGACCAAACTCACCAAAGCTGACTGTGCTACCTCTTTGGGCCAAACCTCTGTTTCGGCCTTTCATTTGTTTACGATATTTTGTACGTTTTGGCTGTAACATGATTGTTATTCCTCACTCACTTACCGCTTTCAGCATTACGCTTCTTCTGTGGAAGTATTTCTCCTTTGAAGATCCAGACTTTTACACCTATGATTCCATAGGTCGTCTTTGCCTCAGCAGTACCATAATCAACATCAGCACGGAATGTATGTAGAGGAACTCGTCCTTCGCGGTACCATTCGCTACGTGCAATTTCAGCGCCACCAAGTCGTCCACTAACACAAATCTTGATTCCCTTAGCACCAGCTTTCATTGCAGAAGTTACAGCTCTCTTCATCGCGCGTCTAAACATGACTCGCTGCTCTAATTGCTGTGCAATACCTTCAGCAACAAGAGTAGAATCTAATTCAGGCTTACGTACTTCTTCTATATTCAGATGAACTGGGACACCAAGCTTCGTAGCAATTTTAGCTCTCAAAGCTTCGATTCCACCACCTTTCTTGCCGATAATAACGCCTGGTCGGGCAGTTTGAATCGTAACAACTGCATTATTCGCAGGACGCTCAATACGGATATTACTTACTGCAGCCGCCATAAGTTCTTTCTTCAGGTCTTTGCGAAGATTGATATCTTGATTCAGTAGTTGTGCATAGTTTTTACTTGCAAACCATTTGGAATTCCAATCTCGAATTATACCTAAGCGTATGCCTATAGGGTTTACTTTCTGTCCCATTGCTATTCCTCGTCAGACACTTTAATTGTGATGTGGCAGGTTCGTTTGCAAATACGATTAGCACGACCTTTAGCTCGAGGACTAATTCTCTTTAAGGTTGCTGCCTCATCTACAAAAACCACACCTACTTTTAATTCGTCAATATCTGCGCCATTGTTGTTCTCTGCGTTAGCAATAGCAGACTCCAACAATTTCAACATCAATTGTGCACCTTTTTTAGGGGTAAACTTCAGGACATCAATTGCGCGAGAAACGTCCATCTTACGAATCATATCTGCAACCAATCTGCCCTTTTGAGCAGAAAGCGGTGCATTTCTTAACTTTGCTGTAACTTCCATCATTGCCTCTTACTTACCTTTGGCTTTTCTGTCACCAGAATGGCCTTTGAACGTACGAGTCATGGCAAACTCACCTAGTTTATGGCCTACCATGTTATCAGTAATATATACCGGCACATGATCTTTGCCATTATGTACTGCAATTGTGAGATCAATCATCTCAGGTACAATTGTCGAGCGCCTGGACCAGGTTTTAATTGGTTTTTGGACTTCGATTCGATCGCCGCTTCAACTTTACTCATCAAGTGATGATCGATAAAAGGACCTTTTCTAATAGAACGTGCCACCTTGATATCCTCTTAGCTAATTATTTCTTCTTACGTCTTCTGACGATAAAACGGTCAGTACGCTTATTACTTCTAGTTTTGTACCCTTTTGTTGGTACACCCCATGGTGTGACAGGATGACGACCACCTGAAGTACGTCCCTCACCACCACCATGCGGATGGTCTACCGGGTTCATTGCAACACCACGCACAGTTGGTCGAATTCCACGCCAGCGTTTCGCACCTGCTTTACCAAGCGCACGCAAGCTATGCTCACTATTGCTAACTTCGCCAATAACAGCGCGGCAAGTAGTTAGTACTTTACGCATTTCACCAGAGCGCAGCTTCAGTGTGGCGTAAACACCTTCTTTAGCAACAATTTGACCACTGCAACCAGCACTACGCAACATCTGCGCACCTTTGCCAGGCTTAAGCTCAACACAGTGAATCGTTGTACCAACCGGAATATTTCTTAGCGGCAAACAGTTACCATTACTAATGGGTGAATCTTCACCACTGATAATAACGTCACCCGCTTTTAAACTGGAAGGTGCAATAATGTATCGTCGCTCACCATCTTTGTAAACGACCAAGGCAATAAGCGCAGAACGATTAGGATCATATTCAATTCGCTCAACTTTGGCTTCTATACCGTCTTTATTTCTTTTGAAATCAATCAAACGATATTTAGCGCGAGCACCGCCACCAATGTGACGCACAGTTATTCGCCCTTGGTTATTACGTCCACCGGTCTTATTTAATTTTTCAACCAAGGCAGCATGAGGCTGTCCTTTGTGAATATTATGATGGACAACTCGAATTTCACCACGCTTACCGGGTGATGTGGGTTTAGATTTTAATAATGCCATCTTAATCTGCCTTATTCTGTCACGCTAAAGTCGATGTCATAATTATCATGCAAAGAAACAAACGCTTTTTTCCAATCGCTACGCTTACCACTCAGTTGCTTAAAGCGCTTTGTTTTACCTTTTACATTCACAATCGACACATTTTTGACTTTGACATTAAACATGTGTTCTACAGCTTGCTTAATTTCTTGCTTCGTGGCTGTTTTTAACACTTTAAAAGTGAATTGCTTAAATTTGTCAGCCATCACTGTCGTTTTTTCAGAGGTATGCGGTTCACGCAGAATCATTAGTAAACGTTCAGCATTCATTGTAACTGCTCCTCTAAACTTTTAATGGCATCTTCAGTCATTAACACTTTTTCAAAGCGCAACAGACTGACAGGATCTAAAGAACTCACATCACAAATGTCATATTGAATCAAATTACGAGAAGCCAAGTATTCATGCTCACCTACTTCATTCATAACGATCAACGCATTTGGCAACTCTAACTCATTCATTTTGCTAATGAAATCTTTGGTTTTGTGTGATTGACATTGAAAATCACTTACTACAACCAGGTTTCCAGCACGATGAAGCTCGGAGATTATACTACGCAATGCGCGTTTGTACATTTTTTATTAAATTTTTGACTGTAATCTCTCTTCTTAGAAGCAAAAGTGACTCCACCAGAGCGCCAGATAGGGCTACGGATAGTTCCTGCCCTTGCTCTACCAGTTCCTTTTTGCCGCCAAGGTTTCTTGCCGCCGCCACGCACTTCAGATCGGGTCTTTTTGGGCACTATTACCACTACGAGCATTATTCATGAACGTAACAACAGCTTGGTGTATTAAACCTTCGTTATAGTTATAACCAAAGATTTCTTCATTAACTTTTAATTTGCTGTTGGTATCTTTTGTTTTCAGTTCCATTATTTGCCCCTTACATTCTTCTTAACAGCGGGCCTTACTTCAACTCTCGCACCCGGGCAGCCTGGTATCGCGCCTTTAATCAAAAGTAAATTACGCTCTTGATCAACGCGAACTACTTCAAGGCTCTGCGTTGTACATCTTACATTACCCATATGGCCAGCCATCTTTTTACCTTTAAATACACGGCCTGGAGTTTGGTTTTGACCAATAGAACCAAGTACACGGTGTGATCTTGAGTTACCGTGCGTTGCATCCTGAGTACGAAAGTTGTAGCGTTTGACAGTACCAGCAAAACCTTTACCTTTAGAAAGGGCGGATACATCAACCAATTGCCCTGCATTGAAAATCTCATTTACTGATATCAATTGACCTGCGCTAAAGCTATCAATCGCATCTATACGAAATTCGCAAAGCATATCGCCAGCATCAATTTCAGCCTTAGCGAAATGGCCTGTTAAAGGCTTATTTACGTGGCTTGATTTCTTTGCACCACCTGTAAGCTGAACAGCTGTATAACCATCTTTTTCAATGGTCTTAATTTGTGACACACGGTTAGGTACAACTTCAACAACAGATACAGGAATCGAAATGCCTTCCTCTGTGAAGACCCGTGTCATACCGATTTTACGGCCTAATAACCCAATCGTCATTCTAACACCTCGTTAATAACCTTGCCTGTTAGGACTATTCGTCATCAAGGCTAATCTGCACATCAACCCCTGCGGCCAAATCTAATTTCATCAGTGCATCTACTGTTTTTCAGTGGGATGCACGATGACAACCAGGCGTTTATGTGTGCGCAATTCATATTGATCGCGCGCGTCCTTATTAACGTGCGGAGAGATCAATACTGTAAATTTCTCTTTCTTAATCGGCAGAGGTATAGGGCCACGTATTTGCGCCCCTGTACGTTTTGCTGTCTCGACAATTTCGCGAGTCGACATATCAATCAGCCGATGATCAAAAGACTTTAGACGTATTTTAATATTTTGATTGTTACTCATTATTCTTACTCAATGATTTTTGCGACTACACCAGCACCAACAGTGCGGCCACCTTCACGAATTGCGAAACGCAATCCTTCGTCCATAGCAATTGGTGAATGCAGGTTAACAGTCATTTGTACGTTGTCTCCTGGCATTACCATTTCTACACCTGCGGGTAAATCGCAAGAACCGGTCACATCGGTCGTTCTGAAATAGAACTGAGGACGGTAACCGTTGAAGAATGGTGTATGACGACCACCTTCATCTTTTGATAATACATACACTTCTGCTTCGAACTTCGTATGAGGCTTGATTGTTCCTGGCTTCGCCAATACTTGACCTCGCTCAACTTCGTCACGCTTCGTTCCGCGTAACAACACCCCAACGTTATCACCAGCGCGTCCTTCGTCGAGCAGTTTACGGAACATCTCAACGCCTGTGCAGGTCGTCTTCTGGGTATCACGTATTCCCACAATCTCAACTTCTTCACCAACTTTAACGATACCACTCTCGATACGGCCAGTGACTACTGTTCCACGTCCAGATATTGAGAATACGTCTTCGATTGGTAACAAGAAGCTCTTGTCAATATTACGTACTGGTTCTGGTATATAAGAATCCATCGTCTCAACAAGCTTCTCTATCGCTGGCACACCAATGTCACTCGTATCACCTTCCAGAGCTTTCAGCGCTGAACCAACTATAATTGGAATATCATCGCCAGGGAACTCATAGCTGCTCAACAGGTCGCGTACTTCCATCTCTACCAACTCGAGTAGCTCGGCATCATCAACCATGTCAGCTTTGTTCAAAAACACCACAATATAAGGAACACCAACCTGACGTGACAACAGAATATGTTCTCTTGTCTGAGGCATAGGACCATCTGCTGCTGATACTACCAGAATCGCTCCGTCCATCTGAGCAGCTCCTGTAATCATGTTCTTAACATAGTCAGCATGGCCTGGACAATCTACGTGAGCATAATGGCGGTTTGCTGATTCGTATTCAACGTGTGCTGTTGATATCGTAATCCCGCGCTCACGCTCTTCTGGCGCCGCATCAATCTGGTCGTACGCTTTCGCTGTACCACCATATTTCTTTGCCATTATCGTGGTAATTGCCGCTGTTAACGTCGTCTTACCATGATCTACGTGACCAATCGTGCCAACGTTAACGTGTGGCTTCTTACGCTCAAATTTTTCCTTCGCCATTTTCAATACCTCATTAACTTTTATTGTTTCTTGATAATTGCTTCAGCAATATTTGCTGGTGCTTCTGAATATTTAGCAAACTCCATGGTGTAAGTCGCCCGACCTTGAGTTGCAGAACGCAGATCCGTTGCATAACCAAACATTTCAGCAAGAGGAACTTCTGCACGGACAATTTTGCCAGCCGGAGAATCTTCCATACCTTGAACCATACCTCTCCTACGATTGAGGTCACCCATAACATCACCCATGTAATCTTCAGGGGTAACCACCTCAACATCCATAATTGGTTCAAGTAACACAGGCTTAGCTCTCAATGCACCTTGCTTGAAACATTGCGAACCAGCAATTTTAAAGGCCATCTCGCTTGAATCCACTTCGTGGAAAGAACCATCAAACAACGTAACTTTGACGTCAACCACTGGATATCCAGCAATAACACCATTTTGCAACTGCTCTTGCACACCTTTATCAACCGCAGGGATATATTCCTTAGGAATAACACCACCCACGATAGCATTTACAAACTCATAGCCAGCACCTGGCTCTTGAGGTTCTAGTTTCAGCCAAACGTGTCCATATTGACCACGCCCGCCTGATTGACGAACAAATTTACCTTCTTGCTCAACACTAGCTTTCAAGGTTTCGCGATAAGCAACTTGCGGCTTACCGACATTAGCTTCCACATTGAACTCACGCTTCATACGGTCAACAATAATTTCCAAGTGCAATTCACCCATACCTTGAATAATTGTTTGACCTGATTCTTCGTCAGTATGAACACGGAAAGATGGGTCTTCCTGTGCCAATTTGCCAAGAGCAATTGACATTTTTCCTGATCAGCTTTTGTCTTAGGCTCCACAGCAACTGCGATCACTGGATCTGGGAAGTCCATGCGCTCAAGTGTCACTACTTTATCGACATCACAAAGCGTATCCCCAGTGGTTACGTTCTTCAGACCTACCGCAGCGGCAATATCTCCAGCTCTAACTTCCTTGATTTCTTCACGTGAGTTAGCATGCATTTGCAATAAACGACCAATACGCTCCTTTTTGCCTTTTACAGGGTTGTATACCGTATCACCGCTTCTAACAACGCCAGAATAAGCACGAAAGTAGGTTAAGTTACCAACGAATGGGTCCGTTGCAATTTTAAATGCCAACGCTGAGAAAGGCTCATCATAAGAGGTTTTTCTATGTATCTCTTGGCCATCTTCATCAATACCACGAATCGCAGGGATATCAAGTGGCGATGGCAGATACTCGACAACACCATCAAGAACAGCCTGAACACCCTTATTTTTGAATGCTGAGCCACAAAAAACCGGAACAATTTCGTTATTGATTGTACGTTGACGGAGTGCTTTCTTAATTTCTTCTTCAGTGAGCTCTTCACCCTCAAGGTATTTTTCCATCAACTCTTCAGTCGCCTCAGCGGCGGCCTCAATTATTTTTGCACGATATTCTTCACATTGTGCTTTCATGTCTGCAGGTACATCAACGTATTTAAAGGTCATGCCTTTAGAATCTTCGTCCCACTCGATTGCTTTCATCTTGATAAGGTCAACGACCCCTTTGAATGAATCTTCTGCACCGATAGGCAACTGTACAACCACTGGATTGGAGCCAAGGCGTTGTTTAATTTGAGTAACAACGCGCAGGAAATTAGCACCCATTCTATCCATTTTATTAACGAATACGATACGGGGCACGCCATACTTGTCGGACTGACGCCATACAGTTTCTGACTGCGGCTCAACACCTGAAACAGAATCAAATACTACAACAGCACCATCAAGAACACGCAGAGAACGTTCTACTTCAATCATGAAGTCGACGTGTCCTGGAGTATCGATAATGTTGATGCGGTGAGGCGCAAAACTCTTATCCATTCCTGGCCAGAAACATGTGGTTGCAGCAGACGTAATCGTAATTCCGCGCTCCTGCTCTTGAACCATCCAGTCCATCGTCGCAGCGCCGTCATGT
>NZ_CALJ01000290.1 GCF_000308315.1 Legionella tunisiensis
AGAATTGGATAATACCACACCTAATGATTTTTCACGGGGGCCATCAATCACATAATTCAGGTCACACTCAGGATCGGCCACAGTTAAATTGGCTGTTTTGGGAACTTGCGCATGCTGAATCGATAAAACAGACAATACAGCTTCCAATGCGCCAGCTGCCGCAATCAAATGACCTGTTTGGCTTTTCGTAGAACTGACTGGTAATTGATAAGCACGCTCCCCAAAAACTGCTTTGATTGCATTTGTTTCACTGAGATCATTCATTTTAGTTGAGGTTCCGTGCGCATTGATGTAATCGACATCACTCGCCTGCACACCGGCATCTTGTAAAGCTCGCTTAATCGCCTGGATAGCACCATCACCATTAGGATGGGAATCAGTAATCCGATACGAACTTAACGAGTTGCCTTCACCGGCCAATTCAGCATAGATTTTTGCCCCGCGTGCCTTTGCCTTGCTCCACTCTTCCAATATTAGAAAAGCTGCACCCTCACCCAACACAAAGCCATTGCGAGTACCATCAAAAGGCCTACTTGCCGTTGTTGGTGCCTCATTATAAGTTGATAAAGCGCCTAATAGGCAGAAACTGGACAGACCAAGTGGATTAATCATTGAGTCAAAACCACCTGCCAACATATAATCAGCTTCGCCTCGGCGAATAACCTGCATAGCCAGACCTAGAGCCTGACCTCCAGAAGCACAAGCTGTATGAACGGACGTTGCATAACCCTCAATACCAAATTCCTGAATGAGTGAAGACAAGCCTGAGTTTGATGTTGTTTTACCAAAATCAACCAAACTATAAAAATCCCGGGCATTATTTTGCAATTGACTCCAATCAATCTCGCCTGTTGTTGCACAGGTTTGTTGAAATCGTTGTAGATAAGAAAACTCAGCCGTCATCATACCACTTCCGGTCACTACCCCCCAACGCTTGGCATAGGATTTCTCAGGTCGAATCCCTGCATCAGCAAAAGCTTGCTGTGCCGCATCGAGAGCATATTGGGTAAATGGCATGGTAAAACGCTTATGCTTACCAATAGCGGCCAGATTCGGTGTAAAATTTTTTACTTCCGCTGCAATATAGGTTGGAAAAGCGCTGGCATCAAATTGTCTTATCTCAGCAATACCTGATTGACCTGCCAGCAGATTAGTCCAAGTAGACTGTACGTCATTACCTAATGGCGACACGACTCCCAGACCAGTAATTGCCACGCGTCTATTTTTCATTGTTTCTTACCTTTCGCGTTCATCACTACCTCTAAAACACATACCCGCTTACCAGCAACTTCACTGCGGTAGCTTAAAACCAGCTGTTGTTCATCTTGCTGTTTGACTTTGACATAACAGACTAGAACATCACCGGGGTAAACAAAGTCACTCATTTTGATTTTACGTAACTCACTGACTTCATAAACATCGGCGAAAGAAGTCCGCTTCACAAATTCTCGTGCCAAATTCAATTTACACTCTAGCAAAACAGTCATGGGTAAAACGGGTTTGTTAGGGAAATGATCCGGAAAATAAGGAGCAGCACGAGTGACAGCTTTTACCGCACTCATGCTCACACCGGGCTCTAAAGTAAGGATGCGGTCAAAAGACATTGGGACAACACGTTTAGGGAACTCCGTGCTAAGGGTGGAGGTCGATTCCTCAGTAACCCCGCCATCCTCAACACACTGCAGCGGCCACTCACCTGGTCTATTTATCTCATTAAATTGGTGGCGCACTTCATCCCTACTTATAAAATCCGCCATAGGCAACAAAGGCCCCAAAGCCCCATCAACATTGAAAACCACTTCGTCACCGACACGAGCTACACTATGGTACTGTACTGCAGTATCATCCAGACGCTCTATAAAGGATTCCAGCAACAACGTTTCACCCACATAGGCAGGGCGATGTAGACGTGCACTTGCCACAACCCCAGCAACAGGTCTTAACGTGAACTCATTGAAAAACATGACATTCCAAGCTGCTAACTGTCCCAACGTTTCGCCAATCAAAGAAGGCATAAAGCAGGGAATTCCTTCAGTACTTGGACAAAGGTAGGTATCATCCTGCGTAATGTGCTTTATCCCCCGCACCATTTCACCAGGGGATAATTGCAGGATTCTATCAACAAATAAGAACCGCATTAGGCAACAGTTTCACAAGCGCTTTGCTCACTGACAGCAACAACAACCAGCTTACAAAAGGTTTCTACCGTAAACAGCATAGGAATTTCATTGACCTTCATATTAGCCTTGAAATGTTCTGCAGGCACCTCACTTAGATAATTCTTGAGTGCCTGCATCCCTTTTGCCGTTAATACACCGCCTTTTTCAAATTCATCTTCAGCCAAATCGCCACGAGCATTTTTCTCTAATTGGCCTCGTGGTATTTTAATAGCGAATTCTTTTTCCAACTGAAAAACCAAATCGAGAAAGTCAATCGATTCAGCACCCAAATCAGCAATCAAGCGACTGTTTAAAGAGACTTCGTCTTCGTCAATAACCAGTACGTCAGCGATAATTTCCCTCACCTTGGGGTATACGCTATCTACATTCATGTTCTATCCTCAGAGCTCACCTAGTTCAAAAAACTTCAGATTGTATCACAAACTTTTAGCACTCAGCTACGTCGATATACATCATATGTACATCACTTATACAAAACATGAGGCTAATAATAAGAATTTTCTTCGTTAACATGAAAATAAAGAAATAATGAAGCATAATTGGAAACTACTATTTGTAACCCTCGGCTTTTCTAACGCCCAAGGATTCCAGTTAATGCATAGAATAATAATAACTAGCTTATTAAGCCTGGTTTTGTTGCCTTTCTCACAGAGTTTTCCCGCCGTAGCTTTACCATCCAGCACAGCGATTAATCTACCTTCAGCCAATCAACAAAATAATGAGTTTCGCGACGCAGTGATTCAATATGTCCGTTCTATTGCTGCTTATAAACTCTTTAATGCGCAACCACCAAGCGCTCAAATACTGGATCAGCGATGGGATACACAATATGCGCATAGATACTGGTATGTCAGTGTAATCGCCTATTTTCAAGGGCAAAAGACAGGTCTGGGAACTGCGAACGAAGCCTCGTTATCCAAAACCATTGCAAAGGCAACCGAACGTGCTTTGGAACAAAACCGCTTAAAACCTATTGGTACAAAAGAATTCGCAGCATTTCGCTTCCAGGTTATTTTTGACTATCCACCCCGCCGTTATTATTCCTTCATTGAAGACAAGGGAAAAGGATTAGAATTACAAAGCAATCGCGTAGTAATACGCTATTTAGACAGCGATTTGATTCAACAACAGATTCGTTCCAGTCAGCACTACCTGCTTAACAATCTACATCCACAATTACATGGTTTTTACAAAAAATATGATGCAGCAGAAGACAAACGCAGTAACAAATTACACACCATTTACAGTGCTTCGAGTTTATATACACTTTTGAAAATTTACCATTTGAATAAAGATCCCCAGTTGGAAAAACACTTCAAAGCAATCGCTGCTTTCATACTCAATATGCAAGTCATGCAGGGAAAACAGGCGGGCGGGTTTTATTACTCTTATAATATTGATACCAAAGAAAAACTTGTTTTTGTCAGTTGGCACTACGTCCAAAACGATTTTTACACTCTTGGAACTTTATCGTTTTTATCACGATGAAGCTTACCTCACTGCCGCTATACGAGCAGGAGATTGGCTATTAACTATGGTAAAGGATGATGGTCACGTGGTATCAGGGGTTCGTTGCAAATTAGATCATTGGAATTACAACCAAAAACAATCCTTCCTTTATTCGGGGCAAGTACTCTCAGCCCTTTCTCGTCTTTACTTAACCACTAACGATCAACGTTACTATGATGCGGCCAGTAAAATTGCGAAGCACATGGCTATTGCAGCAAATAAGCAAGGTGATTTTGTTGGTGATGATTTCCGTACTCCCAATACCATATCGACCAGCTGGGTTCTCATGGCATTAATTGACTACAGTAAAATAAATAATACGCCTCTCTACCACAAGGTAATTAGTAAGGCAGCGTCAGCGATTTTAGCGAGGCAGATCCATGATCGACATGATGCTTACAACCATGGACGTTACCTTGACACGATGGCTACAAGCGGCAATGGCTGGATTAATGAAGTAATGGGTGAATTACATCAATTTTGTCTCAGCCAAGGCAGGTCTGATTGTAAGCAATACCGTGACGCCATGATCTTGACCAGCCGCTGGCTATTACAAAACGCCTACACAGAGGCCAGCAGTTATGATGTCAAAAATCCTTCTCAGGCTATTGGCGGCTTTATGCGTGATTTTGTTAGTCAAACCATACGCACAGATGCTGTATGCCATGGCGTGAACAGCTTGATTAGTTTATTGACTATGATTGGCCAACAGAATCAGCATCTGATAACACTAGCAGAAAGACCTTTTGAAGAAACTATTGGTTTATTACGTATAGGCAAGGTTCTGTGAAATAGCACTAAACATGTTAATTCTTGGCGTTTGCTAAAACCATAAAGACAGCACATTGGGGTGTGGCTCAGCCAAAATGAACATACAAATTAACCTGATCATATTAATCTGTTCAATTTGGACCTGCTAAACCAGGTCTTTGCTTCAATTCCTCAAGCCGATCGCGGAGTTTATAGTGACTACTCATAGCAAACGCCTCCTCAGGAGTAATTAACCCTTCTCTTAACGCGTGCATACCATTATCCGAAAATAGCTCATCAAGATATCCTGCATGTTCAGGCCCATTCAATATGATCTGTTCATAGGTGATTATTTCCTCTCTTAAAGCCTCTAGACCATTATCCGTGACAAGATAAGAGAAATAAACAACATTGGGTTTGTTGGTTAATAACATTTCCATAGTGATTAATTTTTCTCGTAAAGCCTGCATCCCGTTATCACTAAACAGATGAGTCAGAAACGCTGCTGTTAACTTCTTAACCTGAGCAAATCGCTCGCTTAGTGCATATATTCCGTCATCACTCAGATCCTGTCCGTATTCAACTGCGTTTATTAGCAGAAATTTGAATTGCTCAAAAGTGATTAATTTTTCTCGTAATGCCTGCATCCCGTTATCGCTAAGTAGATGAGTCAGATGCACTGCTGTTAACTTCTTAACCTGAGCAAATCGCTCGCTTAGTGCATATATTGCATATATTCTGTTATCATTCAGATCCTGTCCGTACAGATCCTGTACGTATTCAACTGCGCTTATTAGCAGAGATTTGAATTGCTCAAAAGTGATTAATTTTTCTCTTAATGCTTGCAAGCCATTGCCATTCTTTTCGCTGATGATTTCCGACAAAAACTCCTCATTATAATCATCAGAAGCCTCGCAATGTTCAAGCGTAATTAATCCTTCTCTCAGTGCCATGATGACATTGTCAATAGAGAAATAAAAAGGGGAATGATTGTCTTTCTGCTCATCCGGAACCAGTGCATCGAAACGGCGTTCATTGTCTAGACTCCAGAATTGCTGAACATCTTCAGCCATAGGCAAATCATAAACACCCTGCGCAATCATTTTTTGTAATCGTGAATCCAATTTTTTATTCTTATTCTTGTAATATAGTCATCCCAATCTTTAGCGCCACTATCCTCCGCGATCCGATGGTGTATAAAGGTATTTATTTCTTTATTGGCTTCTGAGAAATTCAATCGTTCTTTTAGGGAGAGGTTGCCAAGAATTTTTTAACAATAAATGGATTACCCTGGGTGAAAAATGATATTGACATACTAAATACTCTTGATTGATAGGCAGAAATCATAACATATTGACAGATAAAAAACCAATATAGCTGTATGCACTTATGGGAGGACATCAAAAAATAGCGACTCTCGAATCGAATGATTTTTTGAATTTAGCTGGCCAGATGTGCTTACTGCGGGCACTTAAAAGGGTTGACATATTACGGGCTGCGGTTGCTGTAAGATGAGGCCTCTCTGCGTGGTCACGCGGTTGGACGCTTCTATCGATTTAAGGCCATGGATGAAATGAGAATTCGTGACCTTAAACAGTCACTGGAAAACATCAGTGACCCTATCATTTGCAGCCAAACAACTTAAACCCTGCGCGACACAGGCGTTGTTTGGAGAGTGAGTTTCCGGCCTAAAAAATGCAAACTACCTTTTATAAAATTACCATTTTTGGTAGTTATTCTACACTCCCCCTAGAGGCAAGGTTTCCTAGGCGCTTGCGGAGCACTAACCTACGCGACTGTAACCTGCATCAACAAACAAGGTATGCCCATTAATCATTTCTGCCTCAGGTAAACACAGCAGATAAATCGTATTCGCTACATCTTGTGGCGTTAATGGTCGCGCTGACAAAGCATGAGCCTGGTATTCGTCGAGCAGCTGCTCACGGTTAGGGAAGTGCTTTAGCGCATCCGTGTCGACTACGCCAGCTGATACCGTATTCGCAGTAATGCCATATTCTGCAAGCTCAAGCGCTAACGAACGTACCAACGCTTCCAAAGCCGCTTTAGAGGCACCAATGAAGGCGTAATTAGGAATAGCCCGTTCAGCCCCCAAGCTTGACAAGGCCACAACACGCCCCCCCGCTGACATCAACTCCCGGCCTTCTGATACTAAATGATTCAAGGCCAACGCATTCGTTTCCATGCACCAGCGCCAATGCTTAGTCGACATTTTCAATGCGGGTTTTAAGACCCCGCTTGCCGCATTACTAATCAGGAAATCGAGACGGCTAAAATGGTCGCGAAATTGCGTATACATGTCTTTAACCGATTGGTGATCAGCCACATTCGCTTGTATAGCTATGGCCTTGCGTCCTAAGCCTTGTAATTCGGCTACTAAGGTTTGTGCTTCATCAGAACTATTATAATAAACGATTGCTATATCACATCCAGCTTGTGCTAATTTCAATGCGGTAGCCTTTCCAATACCACGCGCACCGCCTGTAATTAAAGCGACCCTATTAGCAAACTGCAAAGCCATTCAATTTTCCTCTCGTTTAAAAATGCCTCAAACTACAGCGAATCAGATAGCCTGTCAATCAACAGTCGATCATTCGTCATTCTGTAGTAAGATGTTCTTGTCTCTCAGGCATTAACTTTGTACCATCAGCACATCGTATTATGAGCATACCATTATCAATGAAGCATTCTTCCTGGTTCAACAGCGTTTTACCTATCGCAGCTATCTTTTCATTTCGTATGCTGGGATTATTTATGTTAATTCCTGTTTTTACCGTTTTTGCCACTCATCTTCAAGGAGCAACACCTGCTCTCATAGGTTTGGCACTAGGAAGCTATGGTTTGAGTCAAGGGTTATTGCAAATGCCTTTCGGCATGCTATCCGACCGTTATGGTAGAAAACCACTGTTAACTATTGGGTTGCTACTCTTTGCCAGCGGTAGTCTTATTGGCGCTTTGAGTCACTCGATTTATATGATGATATTTGCCCGGACTTTACAAGGAACCGGAGCAATTGGCAGTATTTTAATTGCCTTACTTGCTGATCTCACGCCTGATGAACAGCGAACAAAAGCGATGGCCGTTATTGGGATGACTATCGGCTTGTCATTTAGTCTGGCTATGGTAATCAGTCCCGCGATTACGAATCATTTTGGCTTATCAGGTATTTTCTACCTCACTACAGGATTAGCTCTCTTAGGTTTAGTTTTGCTTCATGTAGTCATACCAACACCAAAGAAGGAACGATTTCATATCGATAGCGAAGCGAACCCCTCGCTCTTCAAAGCGGTTATCCACAACAGACATTTACAGCGCCTCAATATGGGCATTTTTCCAACATCTTATTTTAACTGCAACGTTTTATGTTATTCCCATGTTGTTACAGGAACAACTCAAACAAGGCCATTTGACGTATCAATGGCATTTCTATTTGCCATTGATGGTTTTGGCTTTTATTTTTATGGTTCCTTTTATTTTACTGGCCGAGAAAAAACGGCAAATGAAGCTTGTTTTCGTAGGCGCTGTATTAATGACCAGCCTAACCCAACTCTTCCTTGCCTTTATCAACCAGCATTGGCTCTCCCTGTTTGCTTTAATGTTCATCTATTTTCTGGCCTTTAATATTCTCGAAGCAAGTTTGCCCTCACTCGTGTCTAAACAAGCCGATGTCAATAGCAAAGGGACAGCCATGGGGATTTACTCTTCCAGTCAATTTTTAGGGATCTTCGCTGGTGGAGCGCTGGCTGGGGTACTTTATCAATGGGTGGGTGAAAAAGGCATCTTTCTTGCCAATGGACTTTTAGCTCTCTTATGGTTGCTTATTTCTTTTTCTATGCAACCCAATGCCTATCTATCAACGCTCATTGTGAATTACCCTGCAAATCCGAAGGGCGGAGAAGATGAGCTAATGCAACAACTTAAAAAGCTCCCAGGCATTAAAGAGATCATGCCAGCGCCGGAAGAAAAAATACTCTACTGTCGCTTGGATAAAGCCATTTACCAAGGTGGCAGCATTGAAAAAGTATTACAGCAATTCTCCTGAAGCCCCCCAATGCCAGACAAACTCAGACTTGAATCAGTACTTATAAGATTACTTGAGTAGATTACTATTAGATTCCGATTAGATTAGTTATAATCGCTGGTCTAAACAACTTTCGCACGCAGGAGAAAAATGGCCCGTGGGATTAACAAAGTCATCTTGGTCGGTAACGTTGGTTTGGATCCTGAAGTTAGATACATGCCCAATGGTAACGCCGTAACAACCCTATCCATTGCTACCAGTGAAACCTGGAAAGATAAACAAACAGGTGATAAGCAAGAACGTACAGAATGGCATCGTGTCGTCTGCTTTAATCGCTTAGGCGAAATCGCTGGTGAATATGTGCGCAAAGGCTCTAAACTCTATGTTGAAGGCAGCCTACGTACTCGCAAATGGCAAGATCAGCAAGGACAAGATCGCTATACGACTGAAATCGTAGCCACTGATATTCAAATGCTGGATAGTAGAGGCAGCTCGGGCAATTACGACGAGATGTCACCACCTTCTGCTCAACAACAGCAAGGTACTGCAACTCGCAAGCCACAACCAGCAGCCCAATCTGCTCAAGCAGCACAAGATGCTTTTGATGAGTTGGACGACGATATTCCGTTCTAAAAGGATCTGAGAATGTATTCATAAGCCCACAAAAATGGGCTTTTTTTTATCTATCCAAAAACGTTTGGAAATGACCCAAGCTCCAATGTAGCGGTGCTGCTTGCAACCAAGATTGCAATCACCTGTTGTTATAGAGACTTGTATAGAAAATACAGGGAAATTAACATATCAACTGCGTTACTACGTGAGATCAAATTATGAAAGAAAAGAGTTATGCATTGCAAGACCTTGCTGCCCCTGATGGCATTTGCTTTGGTTGTGGTTCGAAAAACATGCATGGCCTGAGGATCAAAAGCTATTGGGATAGCGACAAGTTGCACGTTATCACAACGCACTTACCTGATGAGCGCTACACTGGTTGGCCATCGCTTGTATATGGTGGGTTACTCAGTTGTCTCATCGACTGCCATTCTAACTGGACAGCGATGGCATACCATTATCGTACCGAGGGCCGCGAAGCAGGAACACTCCCACGCATCGATTGTGTGACTGGCTCTCTTGCTGTGAAATACATCAAACCAACACCAATGGGCATTATGCTAACTCTCAAAGCGCGAGTCGAAGGGAAAGTTGAACGTAAAACTCGTGTAGTATGTGAGGTTTACGCTGGCGACACGCTCACAGCACTTGGCGACTCAGTTTTTGTCCGTGTAGATGTTGGCCATTTAGCAAAAACAGCACATAGCCTATAACTTTAATTTCCCATTTTAAAATCGTAATCCAGCGAAACGGCTGTCAATACCCTTTATAATACAAACCCGCTGTGGTAATAAAGAGAGATTAGCTTAACAATAAAAAACCCGCCTAGGCGGGTTTCATAATCTGACTTAGCTTGTATTAGATTACTCGTCAGAAGCTTCAGCTGCTTCTACGGGACGATCTACAAGCTCAACAATAGCCATCGGAGCATTATCACCTGCACGATAGCCACATTTTAAAACTCGTACATAACCACCAGGACGCTCAACATAACGTGGACCCAAAGTAGTAAACAGCTTCCCTACAGCGCTCTTAGAACGAAGTCTGTCGAAAGCATAACGACGTGACGCAACAGAATCAGATTTACTAACTGTAATCAAAGGCTCAATATAACGACGCAGTTCTTTAGCCTTTGGTAGAGTTGTTCTAATCAACTCATGCTCAATTAGAGAAGTGCACATGTTGGAAAACATCGCCTTTCTATGACTGCTTGTACGGCTAAATCCACGGCCAGAATTACGGTGACGCATGACTAAAACTCCTAATATTACTCGCCAAGATTAGCTGGCGGCCAATTCTCTAGTTTCATTCCCAAAGACAAAGAACGTGATGCTAAAACGTCTTTAATCTCAGTAAGGGATTTCTTACCTAAATTTGGTGTCTTTAACAATTCATTCTCAGTTTTCTGCACCAAGTCACCGATATAATAAATATTCTCGGCTTTCAGACAATTTGCTGAACGAACAGTCAGCTCTAAGTCATCAACAGGACGCAATAATACAGGATCAAAATCGTTTCGCTCTTTACTATCAGCGCGTGACTCTTCAAACTTCATATCAACAAAAGCATGCAATTGACGTTGCAAAATAGACGCGGAGATACGAATGGCTTCTTCAGGATCCAAAGTACCATTGGTTTGCAAATCAATCGTAAGTTTATCAAGATCCGTACGATTCTCTACGCGAGCACTGTCAACAAAATAAGCCACTTTTTTGACCGGTGAGAAAGTATTATCGATCTTCAGTTTACCAACTGATTTTTGTTCCATTTCTTCGTCAAAAGCCCTGACAAATGAATCAGTAGAGTGAAAACCAACACCCTGCTCAACTTTCAAGGTCATATTCAGCTTGCCATTCTCATTTAAAGTAGCAATAACCAAGTCGGGATTAATGATTTCCTGACCATGAGTCAACTGAATATCACCAGCAGTAACTTGACATGGGCCTTGCTTACTTAAAGTGAGGTAAGCTTCCGTACCAGTAGTCAGTTTAATAGCAACCTGTTTCAGATTCAGTAGAATATCAACTACATCCTCTTGCACCCCTTCAATGGTACTGTATTCGTGTAAAACGCCATCAATAGAAGCTTCAGTAATGGCAGCACCTGGCATTGAC
This sequence comes from Legionella tunisiensis, assembly GCF_000308315.1. Lineage (GTDB taxonomy): Bacteria > Pseudomonadota > Gammaproteobacteria > Legionellales > Legionellaceae > Tatlockia > Tatlockia tunisiensis. Next base: position 11,205 of record NZ_CALJ01000290.1, read on the forward strand.
GACAGCAGGATACGCCGTAAGGCGTTGCCAAGCGTATGACCATATCCGCGCTCTAAAGGCTCCAGAACAATCCGAGCATGGTAGGGCGTATTAGCAAGTACTTTAAGTACAGATGGCGTCAGCATTTCGTTTATCATTCGGCTAGGTCTCCGAGCTTACTTAGAGTAAAGTTCTACAACTAAATTCACGTTATAAAGAGATGATACGTCATTTAGCGTAGGCACTGTCGCAAAGGTGCCTTTGCAAGCACTAGAGTCAACAGTCAACCAATCACAAGGAGCACGCTGTTCAGACAATGCGATAGCAGCCTGAATTCGCCCTTGCTCTTTTGCCTTCTGACGAACGGCAATTACATCACCAGGGTTAACCAAGTAAGAAGGTATATTAACCACTTGCTCATTAACCAAAATTGCTTTGTGCGCGACTAATTGTCTCGCTTCAGCACGTGTACTTGCGAACCCCATACGATATACAACATTATCCAGGCGTCTCTCAAGTAATACCACCAAATTCTCACCGGTGGAACCTTTCTGGCCTGCTGCTTTTTTGTAGTAATTACGGAATTGCTTTTCCAAAACACCATAAAAGCGTCTGATTTTTTGCTTTTCACGTAATTGTACACCGTAATCACTTAAACGTGGACGTTTATCAGCATGTTGACCAGGTTGTTTTTCTGATTTGCATTTAGCTTTGAAATCACGAACACCACTTTTCAAAAATAAATCCGTGCCCTCTCTACGGGATAATCTACATTTTGGACCAAGGTATCTAGCCATTAAAAACTCCTGAATCTTATACGCGACGTTTCTTGGGCGGCTTACATCCATTATGGGGTATGCCAGTCACATCAGTTATCTCTACAATCTTAAAATCCTGTGATATCAATTCACGAATAGTTGATTCGCGACCTGGTCCAGGACCATGCACAAATACAGCAACAGATTTCATGCCATACTCTTTCGCTACCTGAGACGCTCTCTCTGTAGCAATTTGTGCAGCATAAGGTGTACTCTTTCGGGAACCACGGAACCCTGATCCACCAGCAGTTGCCCAGCATAAAGCATTACCTTGACGATCTGTGAAAGTCACAATGGTATTGTTAAAAGAGGCATGGACGTGGACTATACCATCATTTACGACGCGTTTTACCTTCTTTCTTACTTTTTGTTGCTTTGCCTTAGTTATAGCCATCTTTATTTCCTACATATAAATTAGTTACTGCTACCTTTACGTCGGCCTTTTCGGGTACGCGCATTTGTCTTAGTGCGTTGACCACGCAGCGGCAAACCGCGACGATGTCTAAGTCCACGGTAACAACCCAGATCCATAAGTCGTTTTATATTCATCGTAATAACACGACGTAGGTCACCCTCAACCGTCATCTTTGCAATTTCAGTACGTAAAGCTTCTAGTTTTTCTTCACTTAACTGAGATACTTTTGTTGACGGATCAATGCCAACTGCTTTACATAAATTAATCGATGTAGTTTTGCCAACTCCATAAATCGACGTAAGTGCAATCACGATATGTTTGTGATCTGGTATATTTACACCTGCAATACGAGCCATTAATCTCTCCGAACGTTATTTTTTGCTCTGTCAGGAAGGGACAGAAGAATACTATTATAATGAACCAAAATCAAGCAAGGATTTTAACCTTGCTTTTGCTTATGCCTTGCATCTTTACATATAACGCGGATAGTACCTTCACGCTTAATTATTTTGCAGTTGCGGCAGAGGCGCTTTACTGATGCTCTAACTTTCATTAATAACTCCGATAATAATCATAAAAGACCGGGCAACTTGGTCCCTTTAAAATTGGCTTTCTTCATCAAAGAATCATATTGTTGTGTCATAAGATGAGCTTGCACCTGGGCAACAAAATCCATAATTACAACAACAATAATCAACAGCGAGGTTCCACCAAAGTAAAAAGGCACATGCCAGGTATACATTAAAATTTGTGGCAATAAGCAAACCAGTACCAAGTATAGCGCGCCAACCAAAGTTAAACGCGTCATAACTGAGTCAATGTATCTGGTTGTTTGCTCTCCTGGACGAATTCCAGGAATATAAGCACCAGATTTTTTCAAATTATCAGCTGTATCCTTGGGATTGAATACTAATGCAGCATAAAAGAAAGCAAAAAACAAAATAGCTGCAGCATAAATAATCAAATATAACGGTTGGCCAGGCGAAAGAGCCATACCTATATCTGCTAACCAATCCATTCCCTTTCCTCTTGCAAAAAACTGTGCAAGCGTAGCGGGTAAAAGAATAATACTAGATGCAAATATGGGCGGGATGACCCCAGACATATTAATTTTCAGTGGCAAATGGCTTGTTTGAGCAGCATAAACCTTACGGCCATGAGTCCTTTGTGCATAGTTCACCCGAATGCGACGTTGTGCTCTTTCCACAAAAACAACAAACCCAGTTACCGCAACCACAATCACTGCAACCAAGATTAAAGTAAGCGCTTGCATTTGCCCTTCTTTAACTTGCTGCAATACCGATGCAATCGCGTTCGGCATACTTGAAACAATACCGGAAAAATAATCAGTGATATTCCGTTACCCACACCTTTTTCAGTGATTTGCTCTCCCAACCACATCAAAAACATCGTGCCAGTTACTAAAGTAACTACTGCGGTAAAATAGAAGAGTAAATCAGCCTGTAGTGCTATTTGCTGACCCGCTAACCATCTGGCCATACCCAATGATTGAAATACAGCAAGAATCAAAGTGAGGTAACGAGTGTATTGATTAATCTTTCTCTTGCCAGACTCCCCCTCCTTCTTCAATTGCTCCAGCTTAGGAGAAACAACTGAAAACAGCTGAATAATAATTGAGGCAGAGATATAAGGCATTATACCAATAGCAAATACAGTTACCCGGGATAATGCACCACCGGAAAACATATTGAACAAACCAAATATTGTATTCTGTTGTTCACCAAAGAAGTTAGCTAACTTCTGAGGATCTAGTCCAGGAACAGGTATATGAGCACCAAGTCTGTAGACCAAGATACCAATTACAACAAACAGCAATCGCGATTTAAGTTCTGCCAATCCACCGCGGGATTGGCTAGCAGTTTGCCTTTGGTTATTCATAATCACTCTTCAACGCTGCCACCTGCCTGCTCTATTGCTGCGCGTGCACCTTTGGTAACACGTAAGCCTTTAAGCTTCAGGGGGATATTAACTTCA
>NZ_CALJ01000289.1 GCF_000308315.1 Legionella tunisiensis
GCCAAGCATTAGAAACCCGTGAAATAGTTACTGCAGATCCCTTGGACAGTTATAAGGAACTTGTTTACCCATCAGACTATTCTTACTGCACTTCCCTCCCTCCTATCGACGACAGATGGAAGGAACGTATTTACGAGGGAAATACGTCGAGGGACACATCAACAAATCGATTTTTTGGCTATCGCCTGGGAAGTATTTCAAATACAACGTCGGCAACGCCTGATTTGGAAAATCTTCGGGCGCGTCGTCTCGCTTATTTTGAACAACAATCAAAAAGTGGTATGACCATAACCGCGTGAGGATTTTGCTCCTTGCTAGTCGTCTTACACTGACTCTCTAACCTGAATTTCATCAGGTTAGACTACTTTTTTGCCTTAGCACGTTGTCTTCTTTTCTCTTTCGGGTCCAAACTCAAAGGCCTGTAAATTTCAAGGCGATCACCTGGTTTAAGCGCAGTCTCCATGGTCACCCGTTTGCTAAAAATCCCCATCGACAAAGTCTGTATCTCGGGATGCGCTACAAGAATGCCTGATTTCTTAAGCGCATCCGAAACGGTTGCCCCCGCTTGCAAAGAGACTTTTAACTGTACTACTTCTTGATCGGCTGCCACATAAACAATTTCAACGTTTACCATAAAGCATCTCAGCCCGATCGCAAAAAGCATCCACCATTTTGTCGGTGACTTGCTCAAAAACAGGACCTAAAAGCATAGAGAACATACGTCCAGCAAATTCAAACTCCAAATCAAAGGATACTTTGCAACCTTCAGGGACTTCATCAAAACGCCAAAACCCTTCCAAATGGCTAAAAGGGCCATCGACTAAACGAATCTCAATCATCTTATTCGCCTGCAAACGATTACGAGTAGTAAATGATTTTGCTCATTCCAGCCGCTGCAATGACCAGTGTTGCCTGTACCTCATCTTCATCACGATGATGCACCAGGCTTTGTGAACAATAAGGCAAAAACTCTGAATATTGCTCGACATTATTAACCAGGCCATACATTTGCTCACAAGTAAAAGGAACCACCCGGGATTTTTTTACAACAGTCATTAAAAGTCTCCTTTTACTTGTGTTCTGATCCAGCGAGCCAGATCAGTGATTTCCTCAGCACAGATAGCATGATCCATTGGATATTCATGAAAGGTTAACTTTTCATACCCTGTTGTAGCTAACCAAGCCGCTGTTTGTTTAGTCCAGACAGGTGAAACAATAGAATCATATTGTCCACCAGCAAGAAATATCGGCGTATTTTTAGCAAGAACGGGTTTGCACTGAGTCGCCAACAACAAATAAGCGGATAGAGCCACAACCCCAGCAAGCGGTGTTGTCAGATTTAAAGCCGTATATAAAGCCATTGCCCCACCTTGAGAAAAGCCAGCCAACATAATTTGATTTGACGAAAAGCCTTCTTCAATCTGTGCATCAATAATTTGGCGAATATAGTTTTGCGACGCCAAAATACCTTCTTGATCTTCACGATCGGTCAGTTGCATGCCAAGAATATTGTACCAGGCACGCATCGACATGCCATTATTGATAGTAACCGGTCGGACTGGCGCGTCAATAAAAACATGGCGAAGCGCTATATCACCAAGGGGCAATTGCTCCACCAATCCCATCATATCAGAGGAATCGGCTCCTAAACCATGCATCCAAATCATACAAGTTTTCGCTTGCTGTGATGACTCTTTCACATAAACGTTCAATATAACTCCGACAAAAAACTCAAATTATCACTAAAGCGCTTCTCTATAGCAATAGACCTCTTTCGAAACGCTAGGATCTGTTAACATTTCGCTAGCTTGAGTCGAAAAGCGTTGATTTACGAGCATCGCAGCACAGTTTACAGGATAGTAAATGAGCAGCGAAGCGCAGGAAATCAACGCTTTTCGGCCTAGATAGTGGAAATGTCAACAGCCCCTAATAGCGCTTTCATCATGAATTCACTATACTCTGTAATTTATTATTGCAGATTATGCATGATGCGCTTGCTTACTATTATACTTATTATTTGGGCTTCTCTGGTTTTATCAGCATGCGGGCAAAAAGGCCCCCTCTATCTGCCTACTGATACGCAAACAGCAAAGAAATCATAGTTGCCGCAATTAATTAATGAGCCGCTAAATGACTATTCAATTTACGAAGATGCACGGTTTAGGTAACGATTTCATGGTGATTGATGCCATTCGCCAACCAATTGATTTATCTCCAGAACAAATTATCGCTCTTGCCAAGCGCGATATAGGTGTCGGTTTTGACCAATGTTTACTCGTTGAAACCAGTAAAGAGAACGATATTGATTTTTTTACCGCATTTTTAATGCGGATGGGCAAGAGGTTGGGCAATGTGGTAATGGCGCCCGTTGTCTAGCCCGTTTTGTTTATCATTACGGTTTAACTACTAAAAAAGAATCGTGGTTGCAACCTGTACGACTAAAATGCAACTCCAGCTAAATGACGATCAAACGGTTACCGTTAATATGGGGCAACCCAATCTTGAGCCAGACGCAATTCCCCTGCAAGCAAAGCAACAAGCCCCTTTATATTCGTTGCCACTCAAGGACGACTCACTCTGGCAAGTACATGCCTTAAGTGTAGGTAACCCACATGCAGTCAGTGTCGTAAAAAATCTTGCTGATATAGCAATAGACCGTCTGGGAAAAGAAATTAGTGAGCATCCCTTGTTTCCTGAACAATGTAATGCAGGTTTCATGCAACTTGTCAGTACTAATCGCATTCGTTTACGCGTTTATGAGCGTGGCTGTGGTGAAACCAAGGCCTGTGGCAGTGGTGCAGTCGCTGCCGCTGCAATCGGCAGACTTTATCACCAACTTGCACCACAAATTCATATTATGCTGCCTGGCGGTGAGCTGACTGTTGATTGGCCAGATATCAACGGACCAATTTATCTAAGTGGCCCAGCAACCTTCGTCTATGAAGGAGTATTAATGCCATGCGCATAGTTATTTTAGGGGCCGGACAAGTTGGAGGAACACTCGCTCATAATCTGGCTCGTGAAGATAATGATGTTACGCTGGTGGATCTCAATGAAGATCGCTTGCGCGAATTACAGCATAAACTTGATATCAAAACGGTCCTGGGTTCAGCTGCCCACCCGAATATTCTTATCACCGCAGGTATTGAGCAAGCAGACATGATAATTGCCGTAACCAACAGCGATGAAATTAATATGATGGGTTGCCAAATTGCCTATAGCCTGTTTCGCACACCTACAAAAATTGCGCGTATCCGCTCACGCTATTACTACGATTATCCACAATTATTTTGCAATGAGCATGTGCCTGTTGACGTGTGTATTAGTCCAGAAAAACTGGTAACTGAGCATATTGAAAATTTAATTGACTATCCAGGTGTGACCCAAGTCCTCGAATTTGCTGAAGGAAATGTTTTACTGGTTACGATTAAACCTCAGTCCGACGGTGTGATGGTTGGCAAAACGGTTGAGCAACTTTACCAACATTTAAAGCCCATTGAAACACGAGTGGTTGCCATTTTTTCGCGATAAAATGGCTATCGACCCTAAGGGTGATTGTGAAATTATGGCCGGCGATGATGTACTGTTCGTCGCCTCTCCTCCGGCAATTCAACAACTTCTCATTGCACTGGGACGTTATACCCATCCCAATCGCCGCATTATGATTGCGGGTGGTGGACATATTGGAACTAAACTAGCTCAGGCCTTGGAAAAAAATACCGTATCAAGGTCATTGATCGCAATTTCGCCCATGCCAGTAAATTAGCTTCTCAATTACATAAAGGTACTGTTTTACAGGGTGACATTGCCGATCGCGATCTGCTCGTCAGTGAAAATATTGAATTCACCGATGTGTTCTGTGCCGTCACGAACGATGATGAAGCTAACATTATGTCCTGTTTACAGGCGAAACGCCTGGGAGCCCGCCATGCGATTGCTTTGGTTAACCGCAACGCCTATGTCGAGCTTATTGAAGACAGTCCCATTGATCATGCCATTTCTCCGCAATTGATTACTATCGGCAGTATTCTTACCAAATTACGTCGTGGAAACATGATCAAAGTCTATCGTTTACAAAATGACGAAGCTGAAACGATTGAGTTGATTACTCATGGCGATCAATTAACTTCCCAGGTCGTCGGACGTCAATTGTCAGACATTGAATTACCATCCAGTTGTTCTATTGTCGCTGTTGTAAGAGGTGAAAAATTGCTTATGGCAAATCCGCAATTGGTGGTTGAATCAGATGATCATGTCATCTTGCTGTTACTAAAAAACGCTATGTCCGGCAGGTAGAATCGCTCTTTCAAGTCAATCTAGCCTTTACCAGTTGAAAACACGGATTCTTTCTATTGGCCATTGGCCTAAACCTAGTGTTATGATTATCAGCCCCAAAACCATTCTATTGGCCAAGATGAGATTAAGGTAAGTAATGCAAATTAAAACCATCCTGCGCCTTTTAGGTTTGCTGTTAATGATGTTTAGCGTCAGTATGTTAACGCCACTTATCATTAATCCAATTTTTAATGAACATTTTTGGCTGCCTTTTGTCGCTGCGTTCACCTGTACCTTTATTACTGGCAGCACACTTTGGTTGTGCTTTAGAACTCAGCATCACGAACTCAAAATCCGCGATGGTTTTCTGCTTGTCGTCTTATTTTGGTTTGTGCTTTGTTTTTTCGCCTCCCTGCCTTTTATATTCGCTCTTCGTCATGAGAATCATGGCTTGACTGACGCATTGTTTGAATCGGTATCAGGATTTACGACCACTGGAGCAAGTATTATCAGGCATTTAGACGGATTGCCTCATGCCATTTTGTTTTATCGCCAACAATTACAGTTTTTAGGAGGGATGGGTATTGTGGTCCTGGCGGTAGCTATCTTACCCATGCTGGGTGTCGGAGGCATGCAATTATTCAGGGCAGAAACACCAGGACCAATGAAAGATAGTAAATTAACGCCTCGTATTGCCCACACCGCCAAAGCGCTATGGTTTATTTATGTGCTGTTAACCTTGCTTTGTATGGTGAGCTATTGGGCCGCAGGTATGGATTGGTTTGATGCCTTGGGCGAAAGCTTTACAACTGTCTCTACTGGCGGATTTTCGATGCATGATAATAGTTTTGCTTATTATCAAAACGATGCTATCGAGTTAATTGCGTGTTTTTTCATGTTACTAGGCGGTACCAATTTCGCACTACATTTTATTGCCTTTAAAAGACGCAGCTTCATCCATTATTGGCAAGATGAAGAGTTCCGTCTCTATGTCGCTTTTTTATTTACAGCCAGCTGCTTGGTAACTCTCAGCCTTGTCATGTACGGTTTTTTTGCTGCTGATCCACACGCCCTGGTAAAAAGTTTATTTAATGTTATTTCAATGGCCACAACAACCGGGTTTATTTCCGCCCCATTTAATAGCTGGCCAACCTATGTGCCTCTTCTACTGATATTGCTATCAATCGTTGGCGGCTGTGCAACCTCAACTAGCGGCGGTGTAAAAGTTATCCGTACCTTATTGATTTATAAACAAAGTAAACGAGAAATGGTACGTTTACTGCACCCCCATGCCATCATCCCCATTAAATTTGGTAGACATACGTTGCCAGAGCCCGTTTTACAATCGATGTGGGGTTTTATATCGGTGTTTATTGCTCTCTTTGTGACTTTTATGCTTTTGTTTATGGCGTTAGGAAATGATTTGATCACTTCGTTCTCAGCCATTACGGCAACGTTAACTAACGCGGGCGCTGGGATAGGCAGTATCCATGACAATTTCGCTGACCTTAGCGCCCCCAGTAAGTGGCTGCTTATCTTTTCCATGATCGCAGGACGCTTGGAGATCTTCTCTCTTCTTATCCTCTTTTCACCTCATTTTTGGCAAAAATAGCAATCATCTCACTTCATATTCGTCTAAATAAAGTAAGCCTTATAAAGAAGGAAAAGACCAATAAGCAGATAGATAATTGCTGCAATAATAAGGTAAGCAGGGTTACGTAACCACTTGCGCGCTATTTTTGTTAATAACTCAGGGTTAATCAGACGAAACACGCCTCCAATCAAAACCAACCAAGCTATTAAAGTGATAATGACAGGCCAACCCATTACCCAAACATTATGACTTATCACCAAAAGTAAGCCCAAAACCACCGTTAATATGCCGATAAAAAACATCAATGCCCGCTGACCTAAAATATCGGTAATAATCGCTTTTAGTGCCTGCTGGCAGCACAACATATATAGACTGATAATCACAAAATACCAGCCAATCACTCTGGCTAAAAAAGGGTTAAGTCCATGATTTTCTCTCCCTATCAGTGACTTCATTTAAAGTATAGTAAGAGCGCCTCGCTTCAAAAGCTTCTATTTATTAATATTTCGTTAATTTTCTTCACGTAAAATAAGCCTCGCTATCATGCAAGAAGAATTAGTAATACTTGCACTCTTAGCCGTTTTTTATACAATGCTGTACTTGAAGTGCACGACTAGAGGACATTAACCATGCTCAGACCTCGAGAGATACGTTTTGATAATTTTGTAAGCCGTAATACCAAAGCCGCAATCCATTTTCTCGATAAAGTTTTCGGAGCCATGGTGGGAGTTACTCTATTCTCTCTTACTGCTCTCGTTCTGAACCTGCTTATGGCACTTGCTCTCTTTGCACTCACGCTAGGTGCTCGTGTTGTACTCCCGGTAGCTGCAGCATTCTGGGCTTTTAAAGTCACTCACAGTGTCTCCCTGACTCTTTTCAGTACACTCATGGTGCTTGGTCTTGATCGCCTGATTCTTCCCCCCTTACTCCTCATTGGGAGCGCACAATTAGTGCTCAAAGCAGTTCGGGATTTTACCTATACTGTCCCTTATGGCTTGACCGAGGGTTATAACAAAGGATTGATTCACGTTATTAGCCAATGGTGGAAGATTCCTTTTAGCTTTTTTAGCTATTTACGTGCAGAAGATGAGGATATCGCAGCATTTGGCCAGGACTTTTTTGATTTGTCTTCCATTTCCTCCGCCTCTATCAGAACCTCTTCAAGTGGCGCTCGTATGCGGAGCTTGCTACGTACCGGTGACGGCGAATTTCCTGGGATAGAGGAGGCGTTAAGAAGATCATTCAATCACTCTCAACCCGTGGCGAAATCTACTCTTACTAAAGATGAGTTTGAGCAATTTGATTTAGGAGCGCCAGCAGCTTCGAAAACGCCATTTGAGCCTTTAAGCGAACAAGAACTGCTTGATGCGGCTTCAAAACCAGCGCTTCAGAAAGTATTAGATCAGTATAACGACTTATATAAAACGCTGCGAAGTTATGATGAAGATCCCGTGAACTTTGACGATCAACAGTTTATCTTGCCTATAACTACGCCCATTGTTTTAGTGAAGCAAGTGCGTACAGCAGAAAAACCCAACGAAACTTGGAAAACATTACCTGCTTATATTTGGTTAACTGGAAAAGAGTCCCTGCAGACATGGATGGCAAAGAATACAGAACTTCCTAGCAACCGAGATAAGCTTAATGGCACAGATTACATTGATGGTCAACCAACTCGTTACCGTTATTATAGTTACCAAGCAGGAAGTAAGAATTCACCCGAATTGCATGAAATGGCCGCAACAATTCGTTCCGGATTAAAAGAGCCGGTGCCGGTTCAAACAACAACGACGGAAGCTCCTCGTGGCTTCTTAACTGCTCTTTCGGGTTTCTTTGGAAGAGCTACAGGTCAGGGTAGCGCGCCAGTTATAAAACCCAATGTGTCAGGGGTTTCGTCTATAACGCTCTAAACTATCCTTGCTTTTATCTTGCTTTTGCTTTAGCGAATCTTTATCTTTGCTAATAAACATCAGTGCAAGATAAAAGCTCATGACAAGAATCTTATATGGCGCACCAGCCTCTGTATTTGTGCGCAAACCCCGAATTCTAATGCAAGAAAAGAGACTCTCTTTTATTACCGAGCCAGTTAATCCTATGCTGGCAGTTTCTGCAGAATTTGAGGCAATTAGTCCTTAGAGAAATTCCCGCTGTAGAAACGGTGATTATGTACCGGCGGATTCATCAGCTATTTGTGCTTATATTGAAAAACAAGACCCCTCGCCTCTTTTTATCCCACAACGGAAGCTTTCTCTGGTTTGAAGAATATACGGATACCACCTTATTTCAAGCAATTGCTCCTTGCTATTACCAAACCCGTACTGGCTCCTCTCTACCGTTTATCTACAGCAGAATTTACAGCGACCAGGTTTTCCCCCGAGAGATCCTCACAACATTTTCTCCCCTGCGGACTGCGCTTTATACGCAGTATCCAGAAGATATTTTCTTTAATGGAAACTCTCTCTGTTCTCTCTGTTCTCTCTGTTCTCTCTGTTCTCTCTGGATAGATAGATAGATAGACATGTTCTATGCTTTGATCATGGTGATCGAATGAGAATTATAATGACTTTAAATGAAACCGAATTAAAATCAATCATTAATAATAGAAAAATAGGCAATACAATCGAATCTTTAGACGAGTTACAACAAGTAATTGATGCCCATCCTTCCTACAAAGAAGAAATTTTAGAGTTAATAGCCTCTGATCCCAAATTAATTAGACAATTAGTTAAAACTGAAGATAATTTAAAAAGGCTTCTGGAAATTTTTGGTTCTAAAGCTAGTTCTGAGGAAAGCCTCTTAAAGCCTCTAGAAATGAAAATGCTCATGACCGCCGAGATGATTAATATGCCTCTTGTAGACTCACTAAATATGATTTTAGATATGATTCTTATGGATATGATTTCAAAAGGAGAGATGACTTTAGAAGGTATAAACGTGGAGAATGTGAAGGAGGAAATAGAAAAAATGCCCTCCCCGATAGATACTTTAAGACTATTTCATCAATGCTTACCGGAAAATAGAGAGATACGAGGCGATCAGAGGGTAAACGCGTTAAATGATTTAGAGGAATTAATTCAAAAGAAGAAAGTGATCTTTAAAGATTTCCCAAAAATCTTGGATAATCTAAACAATTTAATTGAGAGTATTGCAAAAATACGCGTGCCATCTTTAAAAGAATTAGGAATAAAATTTTTCCAAGAAAAAGGCTTGCCTTCAGACGAATTAGATAAATTGCCAGAGGAGCTTAAAGAAGAAGTAGATCCAAATTATAAGAAACCCTGATCCATGGATGGTTTTTATAAACTCCTAAATTCCCATTCACTTCATGCATGATGAGATTGAACACACTCATGTAATCCATGGATTCCTATATTTAAACGACTTCATTAGAGCTCAGCACCTTCTTATTATTCTCCGCAAGCTCAGGCCGAATTTCTTTCACGCGATTATTACTATCAACAAAGACAACCGTGGGTTTATGGTGCTGGCAGTGTTCTGCAGGAAGCTGAATAAAGGTTGCAATAATCACGATGTCACCAGGCGTTACCAAATGAGCAGCCGCACCATTGACACAGACGTCTGTAGAGCCTTTTTCACCAACAATAGCATACGTTTCGAAGCGCGTTCCTGCCGTCACATTCCACACATTGACCGCCTCATGGGGCAAAATATTGGCTGCAGCAAGCAACTCCGGAGAAAGGGTAATACTGCCCTCGTAATCCAAATCAGCTTGTGTAATACAAGCGCGATGAATTTTTGATTTCAACATTTTTCGATAAAACATGCCTAATCTTACCTTTTATTAATGCCGCATGGCTTATGAGAAAAGGGATACATGGTAACATATAAAGCAAGGCAGGTAATTATGTTGCAAACATAATTTAAAATTAAGCCTGGTCTAGCTTACCTTATACGGTCCAAAGTCGTTCTATACTTAGAAAAAATGGACAAGGGATGCGTCTATGGTAAGGAAATATCTCCGCATCATGATAGCAGTACTTTTTTGTTTCTCTTGTAGTGCAAAGGCCGCCGTCAGAATCGGTACGCCGGTCTATGATCCGCCCTTTGTGGCGAATACTCCTGGCTATGCAATTGGAGGCTTCGATATTCAATTAATGAATATCATCTGTGCCCGCCTGCATTGGCAATGTGAATATATTGGCATGGGAGATTACCAGTTATTTCCCGCGTTGCAAGCGAATAAAATCGATTTTTACTGGGGTCAATCGTTATTACACCAGATAAGCAATCAGAGTATTTATTGAGTATTCCTTACATTCCTAGCTTGGGCGAATTTGTCACGTTGCAGCAAGCTTCATTCAGACATGCAAAAGATTTAGTAGGAAAAAGAGTCGGCTGCATAAAAGGAAAAGCATATTGCAATTATCTTGAGCAAAATTTTGTGGGCCAGCTAACTGGGGTTCCTTTTGAGCAGCCCAGTGATTTAATCCAGGCTCTTAGTTCGAATGCGGTTGATGCTATTTTCATAAACTCCTACACCGCCCTGTTTTTTATGCATCAACATCCAACAATTATACGGGCGCTTCCGGAACAATTTCCAGTAGGTGAAGGTATTGCGATTGCAACAACAATGGAAAATAGAGAACAAATAGAACAAATAAATGCTGTTCTAGAGCAAATTCTAAATGATGGAAGTTTTGTACGCATATATAATTACGACTTTGAGTTTTTTATTCCTCAGTAATTACTCTGTTTTTAATTTCCAACGTTTATGTAGCCACAACCATTGCTCTGGATGAGCTAAAATAATGCGCTCCAAAGCTTGATTATAAGCAAGCGTATTACGATAAATGGATTCCTGTGTACTACCATAATCTTGCCATTGAATCGGCTCATGAAACTCCAACACATGACGTCCATCAGGTAAACGGTAACCGGCAGCAGGAACTACTGGCACTCCTGTGTGGCGAGCAAAACTTGCCAAACTACGATAAGTTCCAGCTTTCTTACCAAAAAATTCAGCTGCAATACCATCGCGATTAACTATCGAGGCATGTTGATCTAAGACAAAAACGACAGCATGGTTTTGATCCAAGGCATCACAAACTTGTTGCAGCGAGTTTTTCTTAGGAATCACATTTAATCCTGCACGGTAATAACGGCTAAACAAGATGCGTTCTAACGTTTTATTTCCCAGAGTACGGCGGATAAAATGAAATTGACCTTGAAACTGCTTAAAATTGAGAATACCGCCAAGCGGCGCAAATTCCCAGTTACCAAAATGGCCCGTTAATACCAAAACCCCTTTATTTTCGGCAGCAATCGCCAACAAACGCTCATAACCACGCACTTCTACCCGTTCGCGAAGCGTTTGTTGGCTCATAAAACGCAATTGAATTGCTTCCTTGATGGAAGTAGCCAGATGTGAGTAAAACGCCTTAGCTAGGTGGGTTTGTTGTGCAGCAGTCAAATGCTCACCAAACACTTGTGCAATATTAGCCATAATTACCTTACGCCGATAAGGTAGATAACGGTATAAGAAACGGCCACTCCATGATAAGGGTAGGCTATTAATTTTATCGGCTAATTCAGTCACAAGCTTTGATTACCAAACACGCATTCATACTGGCAAACCCGCGATTGAGCATTACGGCATTTTTATTGCCTTGTAATGGACGATGCTCAGTGCTGATATTCAACGGTTCGCATACAGAAGCTGCCTGATTGAAATTGGCTATGCCAGGGACACAATCGTTACGCAAAGCATAGGTTGTCAATACGGTATCCAAAACGCCTGAAGCACAAAGTGTGTGCCCCATTGCCCATTTAAACGCAGTAACTGGTACATGGTTATTGCCAAAAACATGCTGAATCGCTATCGCTTCACTGTCATCTGATTTGCTATTGCCGTTACCATGAGCCACTAATAAACCGACCTCGGAGGCATTAATTTGATAGGTTTCAAGAGTAGTTGAGATCAGATCAGCCAAATGATTGCCTTCTGCTTCAATAGAAAAAAGCCCAGATGCTTCACTGGTAGACATCCCCCCGACAATTTCTCCATAACAAGTCGCAGAACGTGCTTGTACACTTGCTTCACTTTCAAGAATCAATGCGGCTGCACCTTCAGCCAAGATAGTTCCATCATGCTCTTTATCAAAGGGCTTTAAATGATTTGGGCTCACGACACCCAATTTTTCATAATAAAAGAGTGCCTGAGGTTCAACACCCATATCGTAGCCAACGACCACTGCACGCTCAGCCTGTCCCTGCTTAATAGCATGATAAGCTTCTAAAATAGCTTGAGTGCCACTCACTGCATGATTCGTAATATTGTGATTAGGTCCTTTAAAACCATAGCTAATTCCGGTATAAGCCAAAACATTATTGGGTAAAATACGCAGTAACCACATTGGATGCACTTCATTAAACAGTTGTGTAGCAAACTGCTGCATATCATTATCTGTTTTGGCGAGCAAAGGCAGAAAATCATATTGTTGGAAATATTTATTCCCGGGCGAACCAACATAGACCGCCGTTTGATCATTAAAAGATTCTGTAGTAGCCAATGTTTCACGATAAGGGAGCAGTTGGCTATGATTGATAGCTTGCATTGCTGCATTAATACCCATAACATCCTGGCGCGAAATCACTTTCATTAGTTTGCGGTCAGGCAGCATCTTGGCGGGTTGAAAATTCTTAAGCTCACCACCCAGGCGGCAGGCCCAGGTCGATAAATCCCACTGACTGATTTCATCGATACCACTTTGACCGGCAAGCACGGCATCCCAGGTACTGTCAGCCGTTTCACCACAAGCAGTTAAAGCACTGAGTCCCGTAATAAAAACACGATTGGAGTTACTCATTTACCAGCTCCTTCAAATTCGGGATGCTTGAACAGCAAACAGCTATTTGAACC
>NZ_CALJ01000288.1 GCF_000308315.1 Legionella tunisiensis
AAGCCGGCTGCTTCAAACTGTGTAAGAACACGGTAAACCGTTGCCAAGCCCACATCTTCCCCCATATCCAATAAGGCTTTGTATACACTCTCCGCGCTTAAATGATGATCACGTGATTGCTCTAAAATCTGTAATACTTTCAAGCGGGGCATCGTGATCTTTAATCCGGCATCTTTTAATTGCTGGCTCTCTTCCACAAGCACTCCTCTGCATGATATTCAACACCTGTGATCCAGGTGCCTTTCTATGGATGGCATGCTATTATGGCGAAATTTTTCACCACAGGCAAAAAAATGCGAATTAGAACCATTCTCATTAGTATCGCGTTAACCTTAACGCTCACCCACTGTACTGACTATGATTTTTCCAGACGAATTGTGCAGCAAGGTAATTTATTACCCCAGAGTAAGATAGAACGTTTAAGACTAGGCATGAGCAAACATGATGTAGCAATTCTGATGGGTACCAGTTTACTAAGCCCCACTTTTAACAATGAGCGCTGGGACTATGCCTATACATGGCGGAAGGGCGGGAATGCCATGCGTGTACGCAACTTAAGCTTATATTTTTCTCATGGGGTGCTATCGCGTATTGAACATCATCCTTAGTAAAGCTGTCTTGTCGTCATTTGCCCTTAATAGAAAGTAATTCTCTATCTGTCCTGCTTTATGCAGGGCAACCCAGAGACTAAGCCTTGATGTCGCAAACTCCATCAAGGCTTATATCTACATCATCATCCAGTTCACAACCCGGGATTTAAATCATTTAACATTTTTTATGAGTATTTCCCATTATCCATTCCAAAATGGAATGGATAATGGGAAAAATTTTCCTTTGTGCCTTTCTTTGCAATAATTCAAAATATAAACACAATAAACAAATAGAGGTAATTATGTTAACAATTGAAGCAATTGAAGAAGGAATATTTAAGGAAAAATTGATCTTATTTCTCCGTTCCATTACTGATGAAGATATTCCTCTCATTTGTAATTTTTTAATCGAACATCCAGAAATTACCTATCTAGATCTCAGCTCTAATCGAATTACTGATATTGGTGCAAAAGCCTTGGCGTCTAATCAGAGCATCCGAACGCTACTCATTTATAAAAATTCAATTAGTGAAAAAGGCAAACAAATGCTTAATGAGCAAGATCCTCATATGCAAAGCAATTACGGCATCCAGTCTAGGCTAAGCACGGAAGTCCCTTCCTTATTAAAAT
>NZ_CALJ01000287.1 GCF_000308315.1 Legionella tunisiensis
TTTTCTGCTGAGATTCTTAAGGATAAGAATCAGCTGCCGCTGAGTGATTTCCAATTCACTTTGTGGTTATCAAATACCTTTGAATCTAAAGCCAAAAAGTTAAATATCTGTGCGCGGAAACGTGTGAAAGGGATACTAGACCTGGAAAAATTAAACACCGCGTTGGCTTTGATTATTAAGAAACATGAAACCTTATGCTACCGAGTATTCTCTTTTCGCCCTGTCCAGGCTCTCCAGAAAAATCCTCCTCTTGAGATTGCAGTAAAAAATCTCAAATCTCTGTCTGATAAAGAAAGCGAGATTATTTTAGAAACCTCCTTTAATGAATTAAGAGCACTCTATCCTTGGCCTAAAAATCAACCCCTGCTAATGGTTCGTTTATTTTATTTAAAGAATAAAAAAACAGAAATCCAACTCTGCATGCCTCATATTATTTCTGATCACGTTTCGCCTGCAATCTTGTTTTCTGACTTATCCAACTTTTATCTATCGGGTCAGTTGCCATCTTTGAACAGAGATACCATTTATCGAGAATATATATTTAAAGAGCAAGCCTATACCCAGACTTATTTTCACCGTGACTTTATATTCTGGGACGATTATTTGGAAGATGCCGCTTTATTTACCTTTCCCGCTGAATATGTTGTATCGAATATGAAGAAAAGCAAAATTCCCTATTCAACCTACACAGAAATCAACCAGGAGGCATTGCAAAACCTGCGTCTATTCTGTGCTCATAACCATATAAGCCTTAATGATGGCTTGAGTAGTGTACTCTTGTTAGCGCTGTATAATTGTTGTGGCTATAAGCTCAATACACGTTCTCCCATCTGTATTACTAGAGTTAAATCTACACGCGATGATCATAAATATGATAAGACCATCGGTTGTTTTTAGGGCTGGAGCTAATTAAGGTGCTGATTAACCAGCAATCTACTCTAAGCGCCGTCTGCGAAAAAATTCATGAATCAATCATAACTACCAGCCCTTATCAAAAATGTTCTAATTTGGTGAAGCTCGCTAGTATAGGAACTTTTCGAGAGCGTAAAAAATTAAAGAATATGGTGTCAAACTATTAACCTGGTTATATAGCTGCTTATTCCCTACTCTTCAATTAAACCGAAAAATCCTCCACTGCTGTGGTCGGTTAAGTTCTTTTAAAGGCAATAATTTTCTCATTAATATCAATATGCATAGTGATTTTTTAACCTCAGAACGGGAGAATTCTTCGCTATTTGGATTAAAAACGCAAAACCCACGCAATTATCAATATGACTTATTGGAAGTAGACAATTTTCTCGATATCTGTTTTCTCCGTATGGCTGATAATAGGCCCCACTTGGCTATTTCAGCCAATTTGACTGCTGATTTTCGTGAGATGCTTGCTAAAGAAATCCTGAGACTTATGAAGAATGATACAAAACAATGTTATCCAAAAGATCAATCAATGTTTTGTGCTTAAGCTGAATTCTGATAAAGTCCTCAGGAAATAATTTTAACGAGGATCAAGGATGATACGAAAACTTTTTATTGTCATTGCCGCCTATCTGTTTGCTCAAGCTGCAATGGCATGTGATAGAGCTTTACCTACAAATCATGCGAACTTTTGCTCATCGTTTCAATCAGTGGCTGCCTGTTACTGCACATCATCAGGACTCCCATCCGGAATGTGTCAGGATGTGAGAAAGCTACATGCACGATTGTTAATTATATATGGTTCACTCCAAACAGCTTGTGACCGCCAGAAATATACGACCCCTCAGGATTGTATGGATAACTGGAATTGCTATCTGTTTGGTAAGGTTAATTCTCCAGGCCGGATTTGTAGTAAAGCCTGCCTATAATTTTTATTAGCTAAGTTATCTCCTGATTTCTTAAGGAAGAAATTAGAAGATAAGAAAGAGAGAGTTTATTGTGATTGTCAAAAAATTGCTACTTGCCAGTTTCTTACCGTTGTCTTTGTATGCAATAGGTTGTCATGCTGGTGAGGGAGGGACCCTCTCTCACCAGCACTTCTATGTAGGTGTCCTTGGCGGTTATGCGTCAACTACTTGGCAAGGGTTGGTGCCCACTAATGAAAATCAAAATTTAGCGCTCAGTGTTTCCACTCCCATTCATGTTACTGAAGGCGGCGGCGGTTGGGGAGCGTTTGTTGGCCATGAATTTTCTCCCTCTTTCGCCATCGAATTTAGTTATATGCATTATCCTAAAGCAGACGTCGCATTTGACTCTTCGAGCTTATTCAGCTTTGAGAATAATGAATTGACAACATTTTCTACCAAAACGGAAACAATCAGTTTAACCGGCAAAATTATGCTGCCTATCTACAATACGTCTCTTAGACTTTTTTCCAGTGCCGGTGCTGCAGGCGTACATCGCAATGATTTACTGGTGGAAGACTGGCGTATGAGCCCAACATTCAGTGTCGGATTAAATGCCCCCTTGGGAGAACATCTTATGGCTGAAATCGCTGGGAACTATACCGCTGGGTACGGCGAATCGCAGTTAAATCCTGCCAATACCTTTTTTCCTTTTCTATACTCAGTTGTTGCACGCTTGGCTTATTTTTTTAGTGTAATGTCCAGACAGGAACGACTAGACTCCTGTCTGCATGGCAATAACAAGAATAGGCTACCAATAAAGGCATATGTTACAAGGCGCTTTGACTTAACGTCGTTTTATTCCTAGTGCGGTCAATAAAGAGCGCATCAGATCACGCATAATTTGCCGTACTACCTGGCGAAATAAGGTATTTTTACTGATTTGCTCTATCATACCAGGCTCTTGAGAACCGACCTTGCCTTCCTTCGTTGTGGAAGAATCAGCAGTACCAGTTTTCACCTCTTTGGCCAGCATTTCTTTAGCCGATTCGCGTTCTATCCGCTGTCCATAGCGAGCAATCAATGTTGATTGTGCCACCACAGCCGCTAATTCCTGTTGGCTGAGTACCCCCATGCGTGATTCCGGAGCACGGATCAAACATTCAATAAGAGGTGTTGGTTGCCCCTTGGCATCCAAACCACTGACCAAGGCCTCTCCAATGCCTAAAGCAGTCAATAATTGCTCTGTGTTGTAATAAGTAGAGGGCGGAAAGTTTTGTGCTACCAGCTTCATTGCTTTACGATCTTTAGCAGTGAAAGCGCGTAAGGCATGTTGTATTTTTAAACCAAGTTGGCTTAATACAGCATCGGGAATATCATTGGGTGTTTGTGTACAAAAAATTAAACCAACGCCCTTGGAGCGAATTAATTTAACCATCGTATCCAATAAACTTAATAAGGCCTTACTGGCATTACTGAAAATTAAATGCGCTTCGTCAATAAAAAGAATTAGCTTTGGCTTGGGCGGATCGCCGAGCTCGGGCATCACCCGATAGACATCAGATAATAACTTAAGCATAAAGGTAGAGAATAATTTTGGTTTATCTTGCATATCCAACAAGCGCAAGATTGAAATAATTCCCTGACCTTGAGCATTGATGCGCACCAAATCCATGACGTTAAATGCAGGTTCACCAAAAAACTTATCGCCGCCCTGTGCCTCAAGTTCAATAATTTTACGGATAATCGTCCCTACCGATGACGTTGCCACGGAACCAAAAGCTGCTTCAATTTTTGCGCTGCCGGCATCGCTTTGGGCAAATTGTAACAAGGCTTTAAAATCGGCCAGATCGATCAAGGGTAAATTATTATCTTTTGCGTATTCAAAAAGAACGGTAATAACACCGGCTTGTGTTTCATTGACATCCAGCATCCGCGAAAACAAGACTGCACCAAAATCACTCATGGTTGAGCGAAGAGGAACACCTTCTTGAGGTGATTCGTTCAAAGTAAGCATTTCGACCGGAAAAGCGCGTGGCGTGTAAGTGAGATTTAACGATTTGCTACGTGATAACAACAATTCAGACGCTTCTCCTGGCGCCGCCAAGCCAGAGATATCCCCTTTGATATCCATAACTAAACTAGGAACACCTTGCAAGGAAAGTTGTTCACTAAGCACTTGGATAGTCTTGGTTTTACCACTGCCAGTTGCACCAGCAATTAAACCATGGCGATTTAAGGATTTAAGCACCAAATTGACTGGTGAGTCAGCAAGTATCTGCTCGTTAAGCAGAATACCGCCTAATTGCAAGGCAGGAAACGCTTCTTCTTGGTAGGGCTCACGTAAATCATCGTACATGAACAAACGTCCTTGTTAGCAGTCAATACCTTAATTATAACTCATATACTTGCGAGGATTCATTGGTTTACAACTCTATTTTAATTGTAAGGACCCTTTTATCCACCTTTCCCAAGTCATCAGAAGCGGTTCTCGACTTTAACTCCTGACTCATCTGTATCTAGCGTAAGGTCATGTCTCTGGGTATTAGTGGATTGAGGCGTTGACCAAAACAAGGAGCGCAAAGAGCTAACATAACTCATTGAACTCTGGACCAGCTCACCCGCTTTTTTGCGCGACAACCAACTTTCCTGAGAAGAGACTATTTCTACGCGGCGTTCTTCCTGCACATCACGACCTATAGCGACAACAGGCTGCTCCGATCTCCTGTCCATTGCTATCCCCTCTCTCTCAGCAGGCGTTGACCGGCCAAAAATATTGGGAGCATATTGAGCAATAGCAGCTAGCCAACCAGAGAAAAATTTATAAATAACTTGACCAATAGTATCCTTTGCTTGTGCATCCAAAACAGGAACTTGTACATCCAAAGGTATCTGTATTGCCTCTAGTTGCTCCAATGGGTTAGACAGATTAAAAGTGCACGTACGAATTCAACACCAGCGTTCATTACAGCCAAACAAAACGCTTTTTTACTCTCAAATAACCATTTACGCATTTCATCATCCTTGTCCGGATTCAGAGCAAAATCCTCATCCAAAAAAGTTGTGGAAGCGACTTTAATTACCGCGCTGTATATATCACTTTCCCTATTCTCTAGCGCCCAAGACCATAGCCCTACAAAATCAGCAGGAGTTTCATAAGAACTTATTGGGAAAGGAAGTAACTCCTTAGAAAGTTCGTGGTATAAATAAGCATTTTGCTCTGGTGTAAATGCACTCTCTACCCTATTAATAAATCGACTAAAAAAATCACTTTTTATTATCTCATCCCACTGCTTACGCACCTGCTCTCGAGCCTCTTCAGCAAGCCGCTCTTCTTCTTCTCGTCTTTCTTCCTGTATTTCTATTGTTAAAGGCAGTTGGTCATAAGGTAATAATACAACCCCGTCTCCTTGAACATTTGAAAAAGGATCATAGTTTGCCTTCATGCTTTCAGGGTATCGGCCCCATCCGGAAGGAAGATGGTGTTCTATTATTTTAACCCCATACCTAATTATACCCGTGTCATGGTAAAGAATACCGTCTTTTACGCGATAAAATTCGTTTCTAAGCGGCGCGTCATCTTCCAGGTTATAATTAACAGACCAAATACCCTCAGCTTCTGGCTTCCATGCGCCTGCCAAGGAAGGATTATCTTCGCGAGCAGAGGCGCTTTCTGCGTGCACTACGCCCTCTTCTTTTACAAAGCGCACCCATTTATTATCTTTTTGACACCAGAATGTTCCAATGATCATAATTTGATACCGTTTGATTTATTTATTAGCGCTCCAGCATAGCATAAAAAGATTAAGAAAAGCTTAAAATATAAACATGGACTCATAATAATTTTTACTGAGCACATCTCTTAAAGCATCTGGCAAGCTGGGCATAGACCATAAATATTCAAAGCATGGTCCGTCATTTTAAAATTGGCCTTCTCTGCAATCATACGTTGCCGTTGTTCGATGATTTCATCAATGAACTCGTCTACCCTGCCACATTTTACGCAGACTAAATGGTCATGATGTTCACCTTGGCTGAGTTCAAAGCCGTAATAACTTCGGTAATAGCCTATACATTATACGAAGTTTATACGAGTTGCGGTTCAAAGTAAAGAGCGCATCAGATCACGCATAATTTGCCGGT
>NZ_CALJ01000286.1 GCF_000308315.1 Legionella tunisiensis
CAATCTATAACCACATTCCGGACAGGCAAATTTTGATGAAAAAACGATCTCCTCAAACTCGCCATCCATTGATGCCACGATCGCTAATCCGTCAGCCAGATTAAGTGCATTCTCAAACGATTCGCTCAAGCGTTGCGCCAAATCATGTCTCACCTTGAAGCGATCCACTACCACGTCAATACTGTGTTTTTGTCTCAAGGCTAACTTAGGTGGATCATCCAATTCACAGAGTTCACCATCAATACGAGCACGAACATACCCTTGTGCCTGCAATTGTTGTAATAACTGTACATGCTCACCTTTACGTTCTCTTACTACCGGTGCGAGAATCATCACCTTGCAATCTTCTGGCATGGTTAAAACCTGATCGACCATCTGGCTGATCGTTTGCGCATGCAAACTAACATGATGTGTCGGGCAACGTGGTTCACCTACCCGCGCATACAATAAACGCAAATAATCATAAATTTCAGTAATGGTGCCCACCGTTGAACGGGGATTATGAGAGGTGGCTTTTTGCTCAATTGAAATAGCCGGCGATAAACCCTCAATGGAGTCAACCTCCGGTTTTTCCATCATCGATAAAAATTGACGTGCATAAGCTGAAAGTGATTCTACATAACGGCGTTGGCCTTCTGCATACAAGGTATCAAAAGCCAATGACGATTTGCCAGAACCAGAAAGGCCGGTAATGACAGTTAATTGATTACGTGGTAAATCCACATCAATATTTTTAAGATTATGCGTTTTAGCACCGCGAATAATAATAGAGTTGGATTGCATTGGACGTCTTGGTTTAGACCACAAAAAAGAAGCAAATTATACTCTGCTATACTCATTAAACAAATAGACTTTTCGAAACGCTACTACAATGGAGCATTGCAGCAGGTTTAAACCGCAGTCTAATAATTGTTTATGTCTTAGTTGCTTATTTTTTATATGCGAGCCAAGGATTAATAAAGTTGAAGGATTGATTATGAAAAGCAATCGACTAGCGCACATGCTCTTGATAATGTTTCTGGTTTTTCCTTCCCTTCATTATGCGGCTAATATCGACGTATCAACCTGGACGCAAAAAGTCCTTCTCGCCACCCTAACTATCAATTACAACATAAAACTACCCGACGATATGGCCGAAGTACGAAAAAATTACTCCCCCAATGCCTGGGAAGGCCTGCAATCCTTTCTTGGCGATAAAATTGATGTAGTGTGTAAGCAGAAATTGAGCCTGCATCCTGTGCCTGTGGGGCAACCTATGATCGTTACATCCGGTGTCAATTCCGGGATTATCTTTTGGCGGATTAATCAAGTAATTAGCGTTCCAGAACTAAATGCAATCATTGAGTTTTCCGTAATTGTAAGTCTGGCTGACCCTTATTTAATCCAAACGGTGTCGATGATAAAAGGTAATGATAGACCCGTACAAGGCTGGCAATGGTCATCAATTTCATGGCTCCATTTCTGAGGAAATAGAGGGAATATCTAAACAGCCTTATTTTTATGAAACCATTGCTAACCAGCAACGTTCACTACTGTCATTTAAAAGTTTAAACTCACAATAGAAGTTTTTGTGCCTCCGAGTGCTCCTAAGAGTCATTGTGCTGGCTCTCATATATAAAGAAATTTATAAAGAATTCCGAATGAGGAATAAATCTTATATTATGAACATTTGTTTTTATACAACAGCTAAAAATTGTAAGGAATTTAAGCATTATGTTATATAAAAGAATTATGATGGCGACTGATGGCAGCGACATATCAAATAATGCACTGCAAGAAGCAATTCAATTGGCAACAGACCAAAAAGCACATTTAAAGATCGTATATGTGGTTGATGAGGCATTTGTCTATCATGGAGGACCTGGCTTTGATTATTCTCTGATTATTAAAGCATTTAAAGATGAGGGACAAAAGATTTTAGATAAAACAGCCGCCATTGTTTCCAAACAGTCATCTATCAAATTTGACACTACTCTTATTGAATTAAATCCATTTCAGGGTCGAGTTGGTGAAGTCATCGTTGAGAAAGCAAAAGGATGGCCAGCTGATTTACTGGTTATAGGCACGCATGGTCGGCGAGGCTTGAGTCATTTATTTTTAGGCAGTGTAGCTGAACAGATCATTCGAACTGCAACAATGCCTGTGCTACTAATCAGGGGACAATCCACTTAAACAACCAGAGCATCAGGCTTGTGATGCAGCATTGGCTCGCTTGCATGCAATGTAGCCTGATTGTTTCATTTATTTTCTCAGGGGCTCTAAAGACTTATTATTCCTGAGATCAATAAAATCAATTCCATCTAATGATGGCTCACTGATTGCATTAGATTCGTCATCACTAATCAATGACATTGTATGGTTGCCCGTCTCCAAATTGATTAGTAAAGATAACGTTTCATTGTCATCAGCAACTATTGGCGCATTGATTTCAAGTTTTATCGAAGTAGTTATTTCTAATAAATCTTCTTTAGCATACTTTATTAGCTGGTCACACATTCCTTCAGAAGAATCATTAAAAGCTCGTCCTCCTGCAATGAGACAGATGAGCTCTGATTCGCTTCCTGTAGCCTGTTTTATAAAGGATGAAACAAGCTTGTTTAAATCATGCTTGATCTGAGATTGACTAAAGAAATGTATAAGAAGCGCTGATTGTTCAGCAGGGTTAATTAATGCAAATGCAACACAAGTGCGCAATCCCTTTGTTAGTATATTCTGATAGTCATCGTTTGCTTGGAGTATTACGCCTTGACCAACACCGACTTTACAGGTTTGAACAGAATCATTTAATTGTTGAGTTGAAAAATCGTCTCGCGTGAAAAACTGATACATTGAAACTCTCTCAATAAAGAGCATTATTTTCTCAGATGGTGCATTATTTATCAATCAAGGAACGGTTGCTTAATTAACCCGTAAACAAAAATGTTGTAATGTTTTAGCTTCAGCACCTTCGGGATTATCTTTAGCCCTATTTTTTAAAGCGTTCATTTTTGCTGTACTATCACCAAAATACATGGAGAGCTTTTGAAAAAAGAAGCTCCATTTCGCGAATAACCCTGTGTCATAAGTGAGCCATTTCTAGACATCACTGATTGGGCTATTTTGTTGTTAAGTAAAGCTATTTCAGATTTGTTACCCGGGTTTGAGAACAGCTGACCTAAAATATGGCTGACCATATCGAAAGACAGTTTGTTTTGTTTTACTAAAGACAACATTGGCAATAACGCTCTTGCAAAAGCAGCTTCACCATTATGTGACAATTGAAGTCGACCGTTTTGCTCAAAGGGTTGCAAATTTTTCAGCAAACAATCTCGTTCAATAATGGTTTTGTTGGTAAATAAATTATTCCTACCCAAATTGATAGAAGTTACTGTTGCAGGAATTGCTTTTACAATGAGTACCAATTCGGCTGGGGTGAATTTGTCTAGTCCATTATCACTCAAATCCAGTGAGGTTATTGTTCCAGGAATTGCTCTCAAGATCCGGACTAATTTACCAACAGATTCCTCACCCAAATGACTCCGACTCAAATTAAGAGCGGTTACGGTTTTAGGAATTGCTGCCAAGGCTTGGCTCAATTCAGTACTGGATTTGAGATTAAGTCCATTTTCACCTAAATCAAGGAAACTCACATTCGGAGGAATTGCTCCCAAGATTTGAACCAATTCCGCACCGGATTTATGGTGGAGACCATTTCCACCTAACTTCAGGGAACTCACATTCGGAGGAATTGCTCCCATGATTTGGACCAATTCCACAACAGATTTTAAGTAAAGACCATTCTCACTTAAATCAAGAGAAATCACACTTGGAGGAATTGCTGCCAAGATTTGGACCAATTCCGCAACGGATTTATAGTGAAGGCCATTCTCACTTAAATTAAGAGAAGTTACCGTCGAAGGAATTGCAGCCAAGGCTTGGACCAATTCAGAACCGGATTTAAAGTGAAGAGCATTTCCCATCAAATTAAGGGAAGTAACACCTTTAGGGATCGCCGCTAAACCTTTCGCTAATTCAGCTCCTGATTTGAAGTGAAGATTATTCCAGCTTAAATTAAGAGCAGTTACACTCACAGGAATTGCAGCCAGAAATTCAGCCAATTCAGCGCCAGATTTAAGATTAAGATGATTCCGGCTTAAATCAAGGGTAGTTACATTTGCTGGAATCGCAGCCATGGCCTTGGCCAATTCAGAACCCGATTTGAGATTAAGTGAATTTTTGCTCAAATTAAGGGAGGTTACATGTGGAGGAATCGCTGCAAAGGCCTCAGCCAATTCAGTATCGGATTTTTTACCAAGGCTATTCTCGCTCAAATCAAGAAAAAACACATTCGCAGGAATCGCTGCAAAGGTTTTGGCCAGCTCCGTGCCCGATTTTATATAAAGGCTATTATCGCTCAAATCAAGACCAGTCACGCTCACCGGAATTGCTGCCAAGATTTGAACCAATTCATCAACACTATATTTGTAATAAAGGAAATTTTTGCTCAAATTAAGGAACGTCACGCTTTGAGAAAGCGCTGCTAACAGGCCAGCCAATTTGGCACTAGACAAGTGGTGAAGACCATTGTTTCGCAAGCTGAGTGAAATTACGCTCCGAGGAAGCTTTGTCAAAAGACGAGCTAACTTAGTACTCGGTTTGAGTCCAAGGAAATTGTCGCTCAAATTAAGGGAGGATACACCATAAGGAATTTCTGCGAATTTTCTAGTGATTTCAGTAATGGTTTTACCACCGAGATCTCTTATTACATAATGCACTTAAAAAATTCCTTCTACTATGATTAAACCCACCTATTATAAGCGCATTATATACGGCACTGAGAAAACAGGAGGGCATGGGTGTTAAGCCAAGAACGTAGAATTGCGATCTATGGGGCATCACGTTGCTCTTAAATATTCCTTTTTCAAGCCCCAAAAGATCATCATTACAAATACAAACTGACTTAGAAACGTTCTCAGCCCATATTAGTATCAGAACTAGAAAATAGAGTAAGAGGCATTTGACACCCAAATTGTAAGTACATATCTACAAGAAAGAGAGATATCATCCTAGATCAAATCGATCCGAGTTCATTACTTTAGTCCAAGCGGCAATGAAATCCTCAACAAATTTTTCTTTGCATCCGCGCTGGCATAGACCTCAGCCAAGGCTCTGAGCTGTGAATTTGAACCAAAAATGAGATCAACCCGAGTACCAGTCCACTTAAGCTCACCGGTAACAAGATCGCGCCCTTCAAACACATCAGCATCTTTTGAAGTTGGTTTCCATTTTATACCCATGTCGAGTAGGTTGACAAAAAAGTCATTGGTCAGTGTCTCTGTTCGCTGAGTAAACACACCATGTGGCGAGTGCCCTACATTGGCGCCAAGAACTCTTAATCCGCCAATCAGTACCGTCATTTCAGGTGCAGTTAATTGGAGTAATTGTGCCCTATCTACCAACAATTCTTCAGCTCTCGCAGAAAATCGCATCTTCTGATAGTTGCGAAAGCCATCCGCCACTGGTTCTAGCGCAGCAAAAGAATTTACATCCGTTTGCTCCTGTGATGCATCCATACGACCTGGCGAGAATGGAACTCTCACTTCATGCCCCGATTTTTTTGCTGCTTGCTCTACGCCAGCACAACCCGCAAGAACAATTAAGTCTGCAAGGGAAATTTTTTTCCATCAGACTGTGTCTTATTAAAGGTTGACTGAATACCTTCAAGCGTTTTGAGTACTTTCGCAAGCTGGGTAGGCTGATTAGCGTCCCAATCTTTTTGCGGCGCTAAACGAATACGAGCGCCGTTAGCGCCACCACGCTTATCAGAACCTCGGAATGTAGAGGCTGATGACCAAGCCGTTGATACCAACTCCGAAATACTTAGACCGGAAGCAAGCACTTTCTCCTTAAGAGAGGCAATATCCTTTTCATCAATCAATTTATGATTAACTGGAGGAATAGGATCTTGCCAAATCAACTCTTCCTGTGGCACATCAGGGCCAAGATAACATACACGAGGCCCCATATCTCGGTGTGTTAGTTTGAACCATGCTCGCGCAAATGCATCTGCAAATTCATTTGGATGCTCGAAGAAGCGTCGCGAAATCTTTTCGTAAATAGGATCAAAACGTAAAGCAAGATCAGTAGTTAGCATGGTTGGCGCATGGCGTTTCTTCGAATCATGGGCATCAGGAATAGTGCCTGAGCCTGCGCCATCTTTCGCGACCCATTGGTGTGCACCAGCAGGGCTTTTCGTCAGCTCCCATTCATAACCAAACAGGTTTTCGAAAAAATTATTACTCCATCGAGTCGGTGTTTTAGTCCAGGTTACTTCGAGGCCGCTGCTAATAGTATCGCCCCCTTTGCCAGTACCAAAGCTGCTGATCCAACCAAGGCCTTGCTCTTCAATACCAGCTCCCTCTGGTTCTAACCCTACATGTTTTGCCTCACCCGCACCATGCGTTTTGCCAAAGCTGTGACCACCAGCAATCAGTGCTACTGTTTCCTGATCATTCATCGCCATACGAGCAAAGGTCTCACGTATATCTCGCGCCGCAGCAAGCGGATCCGGGTTACCATTTGGCCCCTCTGGGTTCACGTAAATCAGCCCCATTTGAACGGCAGCGAGTGGATTTTGAAGAACGTGGTCGCCAGAATAACGTTTATCACCTAACCAGGTATTCTCAAGGCCCCAGTAAATATCCTCATTCGGTTCCCAAATATCCTCACGGCCGCCACCAAAACCGAATGTTTTGAATCCCATTGATTCCAATGCGACGTTACCTGTAAGAATTATCAGATCTGCCCAAGAAATTTTCCGGCCATATTTTTGCTTGATTGGCCACAACAATCTGCGTGCTTTATCAAGATTAATATTGTCTGGCCAGCTATTCAGTGGTGCGAAACGTTGACTGCCACCGCTTGCACCGCCACGACCATCTCCGATACGATAAGTACCCGCACTATGCCATGTCATACGCATAAAAAAAGGTCCGTAGTGACCAAAATCGGCTGGCCACCAAGGTTGTGAATCAGTCATCAGTGCCTGAAGATCTTTCTTGACTGCCTCCAGATCGAGGCTCTTAAATTCTTCCGCGTAATTATAGTCTTCACCCATGGGATTAGACAGAGAGGGATGCTGATGCAAAATATTGAGTTTAAGCTGATTTGGCCACCAGTCATGGTTTGAGGTTCCTCCTCCAGCAGTGTGATGAAATGGACAATTGGTTTCGGTCGACACGCCTTCTCTCCTTAGATCGTTTATTTACAATTTACTATTCATGTTACGCAAAAGCGATAGTTTAACCAACTAAATAAACTTGAATTTACGGCAAGGCAACTTTTTTATTTTCCGTCCTTCTATTATTGAGACTAATGTCACAGGCCACTCTATCAGCAGTTTGAGTGGCGTAATGACTAGAGTGTATAGCTTTCTCTCATTAACTTGGCGTGTTTATACTCTAATCATTGCAAGACCTTGTTCGTTTTTTGAATCAGTAGGATTAAGGTTTGTTCTTGCTGTAATACGACTCCATTGACCACCGCCAATCAGTCTGTTCTTGGCTTCACTCAAAAGTACACTACTATATCCTTCGTTATCTTTTACAAGCTGTACTCTTCCGGTTGCAATATTGACACAGACATCAATGTTATTACTCAAGCATCTTGGTTGCCAATTTTCTGGTGTCACTGCTTTTAATATACTTGTCGCTTTATAAGCCAGTCCTATGCATGCTAAGGCCACTAATCGCGACTCAGGGCCAAGAGAGCTAATAGCCCATAGGGTAGTTGTTGTAGCTAAAACAAAACCACTTCTAAGATGATAATCTTTATGTGAACAGGAAATTTGTCGCCTGTTTAATTCTTCATAAATAGGGTTGGATATACTGGCGGAGCTGTTCAAGGGATTACCATAATCACCACCATATAGACGCGCTGTAATAGTGCCTGTTCCCATTGTTTGCAATTCAGTTATCATTGCTGACGTTATCTGAGCCGCAACAACCGGCGCATCAATATGTGCGACAGCAACGCCGTGCGGAGACTCCAAAACAACGACCACACACGTTTGTGCTCCTGGTGACACAATCTCATCAGTAGCTCCAGCTGTGCGTTTTTTCTTAACGGTATAAGTACCCATAGGAACAATTGTCGATGGCATATAAATAAGTTCTCTCAAAGTTATAAATGAATGTAATCTATGCAGTGCCCTAAGGCCAAGCTTGAAAAAGTTTGAAAAATAGGCAATTTAATGAATTATTAGACTCAACAAATACTGCTCACTCCGCTCTTACTCTATTCAGATTGAATTATTACACTTTCATTAGCCCTTAACAACAAAATACGTTAAGCCGTTAAGTTTCCTTTAATATTCGAAGAATATAATTAATACAAGTAGTCCAAATATGGCTTACCAAAATGATAGATATCTATTCTACCAAAGAAGAAGTACTGGCTGCCGTAACTGAAAAATGCCTTTGAACTATTTAAATGCCGCCCCTGAAAATACAAAACGGATAAGAGAAGTAAATATTTGCTGCTTTAGCGCAAAAATGGCTATATACTTCACAGTCTTCCAGAAGACCTCAAAAAAATGACGAAGAGATCGTTCTTGCTGCTGTTAAACAACGAGGATTAGTACTTCAATATGCATCGGATGATCTAAGACGAAACGAACGCGTTGTACTTGCAGCTTTAGCACAGGATGGGATGGCTCTTAAATTCGTGTTAGACCCCTTAAGAAGCAAGATAGAAATCGTTCTTGCTGCCGTGAGCCGGAATGGCTTCGCTCTTCAATATGTGCCAGAGTTTAAAGACAATAAATACGTTGTAACTGCCGCTGTAGCACAGCAGGGAGAAGCACTTCCGTTTGCTTCTGAAGAGCTCCAGACAGACGAATACCTTGTCGAATTATCCCAGTTTGGTTCCTTTCCTGCACTCAATTTACTTTTGCCTTTAAAAGAAAAATTAAGAAACGAGAAAAACCCTGGCCTTATTACCGAAATGGCAAACATGATTTCTTCAATAGAAACAGCTATGGTTGCCTGCCGGAAAGAGTATGATCCTGAGAAATTTGTTGGTTCCTTTAATTCTGCCATTGAGAAAGCAAAACCAATATTGGAGCAACAAACAGGATGGCGAAAAATCGTTGATGATTGTGCCAATCGAATCATGATTTTTTCACATCTGTCACCAAAGCGGTATTTTTCAATCAGGAAGCATCTCCTCAAGAAGAACAGATACCCAAAGCAGAGACTAGCAAGAGTCGTTTTACCTTTTTTGCTAATCCTAGCCCTGTGAAAGAAGAGGTTGAGCGCCTTCAAGAAACGTTCACCCCCCCTGTAGAGCCGCCGAAGGCGTAGTGTATTGAATTTTTGTCGTTATACCCAAAACGACTCAATCATTTTCTTTGCATCATTATCGGCATATATTTATCACCTATGCTACTGACAAAAAATGCAACTGCCATAATGCACCAATAAATCAATATGATGAAATGGAGTCATTTTGGCATTTTTCATACTTCCTTACAAACCTCATTGTGGGTGCTTGAGTAGTTCAATACGGCGATCTAATCCATCATTTTAAAAGAAATCGTCGCTTGAATCTTTAGGGTCACTGCCGTCTGTAGATGAAAGATTAGGATCAACGGATTCACCAGGAATTTTTCGAGTTTCACGAGCCCACTCGCCTAAATCAATCAATTTACAGCGCTCCGAACAAAAAGGTTTGAAGGCATTTTCAGAATACCATGTATTTTTTTACCGCAGGTTGGACAGGCGATTTTCTTTAGCTTATTCATGACAATTATCGTTAACAGATTAGGACTAGTATGCAACACAGTATGCCCGATCTTCAATATCAGGGTACATGCTCCAACCACGGATAATCATTTTCTGGACTAAATAAACCCGTAATACCTTGCTTGGTAAGAATGCTTACGGGTCACCTCCTAATTGCCGCTCGATGCTTAGTCTAGTCCTTATGCTACAAAATCTAACTTATAGTGCACCCAATTATTTCTTCTTCCTTTTCTGCTTTGACAGACTCTTGCGTAAAATAAGCAGGATATAAATGGCGTGGTGCTGCTCCGTCTCGATCATGCTGTTGATCACCTTCTAAGCTCAGATTAGGCTCGGAAACTTGTAGTGTTGTAGACATTTTTTCCGATTTTTCCGAGCTAGAGAAAAATTGGGGCGAATATGGTTTTCGAGCTTGGAAACTCTTTTTATTTAAATCCGCCGTTTTAAACTCTCCATTTTCGAAATGATTTCCTTCTGGTGAAAGAATGTCAGCCATAAACTTTCTCTTAAATTCATCAAATCCTGGGCTATCTGGCACACCACTCACCGCTGAAGATAAAGGAGGATTCCCAGCAACATCACTTCTTGGTATTACCGGATTAACCATCTCATTTATATAGTCCGGTATCAGCATTCTCCAAAGTTCATCAAATTCAAGATTCTCTGTAATCTCATAATCACCCGAAAACAAAGAGGAGCATTCTTCTTTAACAACATAGCCTGCTCTCATCATCTCTTCTTCATTGACAGCAATTGCTTGATCTCCCTGCATTTCAGGGGTTGCTACTGTTGTTTCATCTACTTCTTTTTCTCCAATCTCTATCCCCTTAATCCTGGATTTTCTCTTCCATTCAATTAACTTTCCATTGACAGTGGCTGTGCCATCTTCATGAATGTCTGCTGCTCTCTGAGCTTTTTTACTGACCACTTCCCCTGTATCTTTAAACACATAAGTTCGTTTTAGAAAAGCATCTCTTGTAATAGGTGTTCCTTTTCCAATCTTTATCAATTGGGAGATATCTGCAGATTTTATTCTGGTATTCCATTTAATTAGCCTCCCATTGACAGTGACTGTGCCATTTTCAAACAATACAGCATGATATAATGCACGGCGACTCACTTTTTCTTGTGTATCCTGAAATACGTAATTACGTTTAAGAAACGCATCAACAGTGATGATACGTCCGGCAATAGTAATTTTCTGATAGGAAGGCATATTTCTAATACTCTGGCCCGATTGATCAGCATAATGAGTGGCCATCGCCGGTGCAGGTACCGGAACAGGATTGCTTTTAAATCGCTTCGCATTAGGAAGCAGCGACTTAGAAGGCACTGGTCTTTTGTTCGTCTGTGCCAGCTGTAGGGCAACCTTGTCATAGCCTTCATTGTAGCTACTAATGTACTCCCAAGATTTATTCATCATAGAAAAATCTTTTCTATGTCTACCTCTACGCGCATCATTTTCCCCCATTCTTCCAGCAATTATTATTTTCTTTTCGGCTAAAGATAATTGTCTTTCTTGCTTTACTCTCATAAATATCCTCGTAAACTAATTTTATACTGCCTTTACAATCAACTTAATGGAATTTATTTGAACACAAAGGGCAGAAAATTTAAAACGAGTCTTTGGAAAATAACTATCCCAATTTGGAATAGCTAAAAGCGTGAAAATTTTAGGAATCGCAAAATCGCCACTATCACACAATGATTCCAGGCTATATAACTCCTTAACGAAAGGATCACCGTGTCGTACTACTTGTCAACGATAGGCTTCCCCAAAAAATCCTGATGAAACATTGCGAACGCCAGAAACTCAATCTAGTTAGAAGCTTTTTACTATAATAAACAATACCATGCTTATTAAAAATAGCCTTAACAAGATATAATATTGCGCCTTCTTCAAGCCATGACGAGCCATTATTTTTAAATGAGCCATTTTTTGTTGCGATCTTTTCCATAATCCCCGCTTATCCTTATAGATAACTTTCCCATGGCTTGTAAAACGAGCCATAGAATGTGTTTTAAAGGAATTTTCTCCATAATTAACAAGTAGTTGTTCACCTATTGAAATAGCTCGGGTTGCTTTAAAAAATATCATTTCTATACCATTTAAAGTGTGACTAATTGTTTTTAAATTAGCATCAAGCAATTGGGAATCAGAACTATTATCATTTGATTCTGGGGCATGATTAACAAAGCGCGAAATATTGCCATATCTGGAAGCATCAATATGCATTTTCAGGAAATCTGCCCGACATTCAAAAGCATAGCCTTTGTATTTGGAATCAAAAATTCTTTTTCGCCGCTATAAGAAAATACAATCTCATCCTTTTGTATGACGTCTCTGGCGAATAGACCAAACCTTATAACAGGATCAATGTAACGTAATTCAAATCTCTCCAAATTACACGGCTGCTTTAATAAATTAACAAGCTCTTTTTTGTTTCAAAAAGTAAATCACCATCAATAGAATTGGGAAGATCCGTTGTACTAAAACTATCTTCTATCAAAATATGATTTAAAAATTTGAATTGATAACCACTTAACTCACTAATTAAACATTCAAAATTATCTAAATTTATGACTTCATTAGCGCGTTGAGTAGCGTTTATAGAGCAATAAATTCGTTCTTTTGTATTTGAGTCAATGTAATTTGATGATGGATGAATATTAAATCTACAATTCGATGGCTCACTCGCTTGCAATAGCACTGAATAAACATAAATAGCTGATTTAAGTAGTCCCTCTATATCATCGTACTGATAATGGTAGATACCATTAAATGGCCGAACTTCAGGCTGAACAAATAATGGATGTTTAAAACCAATATTGTTTAGCCGATTTTTTTAATTTGTTGTTTATCTTCGAGCAGAAATAGATTGGTATCGGTATTAAAAATAATTCTACGGCATTCTGACTCGGTATTCTTATTGGAGAGAACAATATGTACCAATTATTTCCTCTAACAGCAGCTTCATAAGCTTTAATCTAGAGTTTTTAAGTCTGGGAAGCAAGCATAACTACTACTGAACAAACTAATTGATCAGTGCTTTTACATAGGAAAAAGGAGTTGCTTTTAATAGTTGTACACGAACAAAGTACTATAATTAGTTCAATTCCTTTGAGGAGAAATTAATGAAAAAGACTCTTCTAGTACTGTTTTTTACCCTGTTTTATTTCATTACTACGTCCGCAAGTTCCACCAACACGAACACTAATCCAGGAGCAAACAACCCGGGACTAAACAACAATCCGGGACTAAACAACAACCCGGGACTAAACAACAACCCGGGACTAAACAACAACCCGGGACTAAACAACAACCCGGGACTGAACAATAACCCGGGACTGAACAATAACCCGGGACTGAACAATAACCCGGGACTGAACAATAACCCGGGACTGAACAATAACCCGGGACTGAACAATAACCCGGGACTAAACAACAATCCGGGACTGAACAACAACCCGGGACTGAACAACAATCCGGGATTGAATAGTAATCCTGGTAGCAATCCCACTCCAGGAGCGAATGCCAAGCCTCATTTTTAATCGAAATGAGCTTCTAGTTAAAACAAACCGTCAATAAATAGTCCCCGCGTAGGCGGGGACTGTTGAGGAGTGTGCCGGGGATCTATCTTTTTTCTTAGTTATATCGTTTTAAAAGCAACTGTTAAATGAACGTTACAGCGTTAATGTTAAGTACTATAATTGAATTAAATCAACTTGAGGGGAAAGCCGTGAAACAGACGCTTTTAATCTTGTTGATCTCATTTGCTTTAGGTAGCGCAACCTACGCAACTACCACCAATAATTCAGGATCGAATTCTACAAAGAGTAATGCTCCCAAAACCGGAATAAGCCATCAAAGAGGGAATATGCCCACTACACCAGGTATTGTGAATCCAATACCTGGCACTACCGTTCCGAATCCTCAGCTAACTCCAGGTGGTCATACTAGTCCTGGTATCAATAGCACCACCAAACACTAATTCTAATACCAATAATTAGTTAAGTGAGTAAGGCTTGAAGACTTTCCAAATGCCAATGTGGTTTACCACAAAAATAATCTAATTTTTGACAAATTGTCCCATTTGTCTACAATGAATTTATATGCCCCTATAACTAATGGAATAAAAACATGGGCTTAGAGCAAGATCATCCAAAACAACATTCTCCTCAAATTTCTCGCTCTCAAGTGAAACTCCAGTACTACACTACTCTATTTATTACTGAAAAACTGGCTGAATTAGCTGGGGTACTAAAAATGGGATGCTTCAAAGCGCTACCCAGATTAAAGTGAGGCGCTTAAAGGATGAAAAAACACTTATTTTACAGACTAGGAAGTAAAATTTACCCTCTACGTTGGTATCTCATAATCCTATGGGTAGCAATAATCCTGGCGTGCGTTCCTCTTCTCATCAATATTATCGCTCCTTTTAAAACAACTGGTTTTAAAGATGAGAATTCAGAAAGTGCTAAAACGCAGGAATATATAGATACAAAACTTGGTTATGATAATGCTAATAAATTTCTGATTATTTATCATAGCAACCACCTTCTAGCCACCCAATCCTTGTTTAACAAGAAAATCAAGCAATCTCTTTCAGGCTTGGAAAAGTTCCCTATTAAACATGAAATTTTGCTCCCCACAGATAATAAACATCAAATTTCTAAAGATAAACATACTGCTTATGCCGTCGTGATTATTAAAAGCCTAGAACCTCTTGATGCGAAAAACCTGGCTAAATTTACGGCGGCAATAAAAAACCTTCCAATATGACCATCGAAATGGGAGGACAGGCTATTTTTGTCAGAGAGGTCAATAAACAGACTCAACATGATCTATACAAGGCTGATTTCATTGCAACACCAGTGGCAATCATTACCTTACTATTTGTTTTTGGCTCATTAACCGCTGCTTTGTTGCCTATTCTTTTGGGGGGTGGGTGCGCCCTTCTAATCCTCACTTCCCTTTATATTTTAGGAGAGTCCTGGACCCTTTCTGTGTATACCTTGAATATTGCTTTATTATTAGGTCTCTGCCTAAGCCTGGATTATTCTCTATTTATCATCAATCGCTTTCGTGAAGAATTACATAATGGCGTCGATATAGAAGAGGCTATTGCCATTACGGCAGAAACAGCGGGAAAAGCTATTTTTTTAGTGGACTAGCTGTTCTTATCAGTATCAGTGCGTTATTTCTTTTCCCTATTAATATTTTATTTTCTATGGCTGTCGGCGGAATTGTTGCCGTTGTCGTTGCGGTAATAACCGCTATCATCGTATTACCTGCCTTTCTTGCCGTTCTCAAAAACAAAATCAATCTTTTTTCGATTCACCTACCCGGAAAAAGAAAGGCCAGCGCTCTCCTGCTTGGCGCTGGTTAGCAAAAAAAGTCGTTGCCCACCCTTTGCACTTCTTTTTCCCGATTCTTATCTTCTTACTCCTGCTTGGTTATCCATTTTTGTCAGCCAAATTTGGCGTATCCGATTATCGCATTACACCCAAAGACTCTGGTAGCCGACAATTTTTTAATACCTACGCAGAAAAATTTGATGTTAAAGACTTAACCCCGATTCTGTTATTAATCCAATCTCCCCACCATTATATTTTGTCGCGAGATAGCCTTTCCAAGATCTATACCTTGGTACAAAAGCTGAAAAACAATCATTCTGTTGATGAGATTGAGGGCGTCGTTTCTTCCGATGGGACATTAACTAAGAAGCAATACATCAATTTGTATTCTACCCCTAAGAAATTTTTGGCCGCAAACATAAAAAAATTATTAGCGACGACAACAGGTTATTCTTTTGCTGTATTAAATGTTAGCAGCAATTATGAAAGTAACGCCGCTCAAACAACACAGCTTGTTAAGACCTTAAGAAACACCAAAGTTCCTTCTGGACTGACTATGGAAATTACTGGAACACCAGTCATTAACGTCGATGTTTTAAAACGTATTTCTCAGATTTTACCTTGGGCTTTATTATGGATTATGGTTTTCACTTATCTCATTTTACTCCTGCTATTGCGTTCTTTGTTTATTCCAATTAAAGCCATCCTCATGAATCTATTAAGCCTGAGTGCCTGTTATGGTGCTCTTGTTCTCGTATTTCAGGATGGTTATTTGGCGAAATACCTTCATTTTGAACCGCAAGGAATGTTAGATATCAGTCTTTTAGTGATTATTTTTTGCGCACTCTTCGGATTCTCGATGGACTATGAGGTTTTTCTCTTATCGCGAATCAAGGAGGCTTATGAAAAAATGGCCACCATAACAATGAAAGCATCGTTTCGGGAATTGAGCGGAGCAGCCGCATTATTACCAGTGCTGCACTCATCGTTATTTTTATTTGTGGCTCATTTTTAGTCGCGGATGTCTTAATGGTAAAAGCCTTTGGACTTGGCATTGCTGTGGCCATTTTTGTGGATGCCTTTTTAATCCGAACTCTCCTGGTTCCTTCCACGATGGTACTGCTTAAAGAGTGGAATTGGTACCTGCCCAAATGGCTAGATAAGATTTTGCCAAACCTATAATTAGAGAAAGCGATTTTGCTGGAGTATGCATTAACTTGGATATTAAGGAAGAAAAAATTGAAAAGGAAAACTGCCAATACCCTGCATGAAATGTTTGAACAACAAGTTAAACAAAGACCCCAAAAAATTGCAGCTATTTTCGGGGGACAATCCATTAGTTATGCAGAATTAAATCGGAAAGCAAATCAACTTGCCCATTATTTACGTGCATTGGGAATAACAGCCGAGACACAAGTTGCCCTCTGCCTGGATCGCTCCATCGACTTGCTTATTGTCATTATGGCCATTTTAAAAGCGGGGGGAGTCTATATTCCGTTAGATCCTTCTTCTCCTGAAAAACGATTATTACTTATTTTACATGAGGGACCAACACCCATTCTCATTACAACACGTGAATGGGGAAAAAAATTTACTCGCTACCAAGGAAAAGTGCTGTTCGTTAATGAAGATAAAGAGCTGCAGAAGCAACCACAAGATAATCTTCAACCCGTAACCTCTCCTCATCACCTAGCTTATATAATTTATACTTCTGGTTCGACTGGTAAGCCTAAAGGGGTGCTAATTGAGCATGATGGTGTTGTTAATTACTCGAAGTGGTTTGCTGATTTTTGCACATTAAAATCTCAGCAATTGGTTGATTTTTCTTCTAATCCTTCTTTTGATTTTGCACTAACAACCTCGATTGTCCCTTTGACGATTGGCTTAACTGTTGTGATTTGTGAAGATAAAATTAAAAAAGACCCACGCCTGTATCTTAATTATCTTGTCACCAGCAAAGTCAATTTCATTAAATTAACACCGAGTTATTTTAGAGTATTACTACATCAGTTAAAAATTAAGCACAGTCCACTTCATCATCTGAAAAAGATCATGTTAGCAGGAGAAAATTTATCTTCTAGTGATTGTGCAGCTTGGTTTGGTTTTTACCCTAAACATCAATTGTTTAATGAATATGGACCTACAGAAACCAGTGTCGCTGTTTGCTTATACCGAATTGACTCTAAAAATATTTCCAGTTTGGGAGCAAATGTCCCCATAGGTACGTTAGCTCCTAATTGCCAATCTTATCTTCTTGATGAGGATGGCCTACTCGTTGCTGATGGAAAGATCGGCGAACTCTATCTAGGCGGCTGTTGCCTGGCACGTGGCTATTTAAATAATAAAAAATTAACAGAACAATATTTTATTAAAGATCCCTTCAATCACGCCCCCAATGCTCGTTTGTACAAAACCGGGGATTTATGTCGTCAACTACCTACGAGAGAACTTGAATGTGTAGGAAGAATTGATCATCAAATAAAGATACGAGGATTTCGTGTAGAACTGGCCGAGATTGAATATTGTTTAGCCGCTCATCCCAAATTGAAATCCGTAGTACTCATTGCTGCAGAGGGTTACCTTAAGGAAAAATAGTAGTCGCTTATTATATTCTGAAAGACAAAAATCAGGCTGTAAGTGACAATGAATTACGGCAATATCTAAAACAGTACTTACCAGATTTTATGATTCCTTCTTGCTTTGTCTGTATGGAATCCTTTCCTCTCAATGCTAATGACAAATTAGACAACTCGGCTTTACCTATTCCTTCCTTCACTCCAACTGTAGAATACATAACCCCACGCACATCCCTGGAAAAACGCTTGCTGAAATTTGGTCGGAGGAATTGGGTATAAAGCCCATTGGTGTTCATGATGATTTTTTTGATTTGGGAGGACATTCTTTGTCGGCAGCGAGAATTGTTACAACAATAAATCACACGTTAGGAAAAGAAATCAGCTTACAAAATTTTTATCAGAAACCAACCATAGCGACTTTGGCCCGTTTGCTCGATCAATTGCAAGAAGAAAGCATC